>CALAFS010000215.1 GCA_937892405.1 uncultured Clostridia bacterium | reverse complement strand
GCCTGCCCCCTTTTCGTCTTAAAAAGACGCTCCTTTTTGTTCGTCATTGACAAAAAGACACACGCAAAAGGAGCGTATAAAACTCCGCTGCGTGTGTCTTTTTCTATGCAAAACAGGGGTAAATTCCCGATTTTATGGCAGTTCACCCTTTTTGTTGTTTCTTCGCGTATTACCTTAGAGACTTATTCTTCATCCCCTATCAGTTCGTTCAGTGCCCTTAACATATCTGATAATGTTATTTATTGTCTGTTTCATCGTCGGGATTCTGATATGCGCGACTTTCTACATACGCCATCATGCGGTTATACAGCACAACATAGAACAGTACGGCAAGCAAAACACCAACCGCACCCAAAATCGGGAATTTATCATTGCCTTGTGTTTTTAATGTCAGCAATACTATAATACCGATCCACGCTACAACACATAAAACAATCGTTGCAATATGCTCGCGCAACCACTTTTTCTTAAAAAATGCAATTTTCTCTTTTAATGTAAAAGTGCTGCTCGCAAGTGCGGTAACGAGATTATCGTCGGCGGCTTTCTTAAATTCTTCCGTCTCAAGCCGTTCTCCGGATATAATCTCGTTTACGCTTACGCCGAATTCTTTCGAGAGTATCGACAGCATTTCAATGTTGGGCATATAATTGCCATTCTCCCAACGCGAAACGGTTTTGTTAGTCACGCCGAGTTTCTCTCCGAGTTGCTCCTGCGTCATACCTTTTTCTTTCCGCAAAGCGGCGATAAATTTTCCTATTTTTACTTGATTCATTTTGCTCACCTCCAGAAATATTATAGCACATTTTTTCGTAAAATGCTTCCCCATAAATGGCGAATATACTACCCGCAAACAGCGAAACCCCTTTTGCATTGTCATTAACCAAAGTTCTCCGCCACTCGTACCGATGTTTTTATATGTTTGGAGTTCAAATCCCCGTGGATGCCTGCCCCCCTTTTCGGCTAAAAAAACGCTCCTTTTTGTTCGTCATTGACAAAAAGAAATACTATTCGGAAATCCGGCGAGAGTTCGCTGCTTGAAAAGCTTCATCCGCAAAATATAATGCACCAAATAACGGACATTGCATTTGATATAATCATACAAGCAAAGCAAAAAATGAGCCAAAAAATCGGTAAATATATAAGGTGACCAAAATGTTATCTGAAAAACTTATAATGGAAGAAAAAATTAAAGACATTTGTAAAAAAGATCAGACCGTATTCGAAAAAGGCATGATATTTGAAAAGATTGTCGTTCTGAATCCCCGGTTTTGCAATCCTATGCTTTACGGAGCGGTCACTTTTTTAGGGCGTACAGATCGCTCTGAACTGCTCTTCAACAGCGGAAACGGGCGTTATTATTTTACGGTGTGCGATGGATGGGGAGTTGAAAATAATTTTTTATATGCTTTATCTATCGGTGCAATCCAACGCGATTTTGAAAAGCCGGTTACGGTCGAAGACATTGAATTTGAAATAAACCATCACAAAAAGCCAAGAAGCGCTTATTCGGCATTGGCGATGGAAAAAAAGTTAAAAGACGATATAGAAATACTGAAGGTGCTAAAGCAATCTGTAATAACCGACTCACCCACGCTTTGCAAAGGGGCAAAATCATAACAGTAGCCTGTCGAATATACTCATAAAAAAACATTCGAAAAAAGCAGTTGACAATGCTCTCCTTTCTATGATAAAATGGATGTAATATCACATGCTGCTTTTTTTGCTTATGATTGCATGTCTGCTTTCATAATCATGCGTAGTGCTATCTATATCATCAATTTCGATTTATTCCACTTATATTGTAAACTTAAGATAGCAATACGGCGCAAAAAGCAACAATGCATAAAGGAGAACACGATGAAAGAAAAGGCGGTAAAAGTTGCGATTGTTACCGGGGCTTCGAGCGGGATCGGGCTGGCGACGGCACGGGCGCTCCTGAAACGGGGGTACACGGTATACGGGGTTTCCCGTCGCGGGTGCAAGGGGGAGGACTTCCGCTCTCTGCGCTGTGATGTGACGGTGCGTGAAGCGGTGACGGCATGCGTCGCGCGGGTCATCGCGGAGACGGGGCGGATCGACCTGCTCGTCAACTCGGCGGGCATGGGAATCTCCGGCAGTGCCGAAAATACACCGACGGACAGCACGGAGGAAATCTTCCGCGTCAATGTGTTCGGCGTCGCGGAAATGTGTCGCGCGGTCCTGCCCACCATGCGGGCGCAGGGGTGCGGGCGGATCGTCAACCTCGGCAGTGTGGCGGGAGAGTTGCCGATCCCCTTCCAGACCTTTTACAGTGCGACGAAGAGTGCGATCGGGAGCTATTCCCGTGCGCTCGCGATGGAGGTCAAGCCTTACGGAGTGAAGGTCGTGTGCGTTCTGCCCGGGGACACGCGCACCGGATTTACCGCGGCGCGGGTGAAGAATCCGGCGGATGATGCGTGCTACGGCGAGCGGATCGCGCGCAGTGTCGGTCGCATGGAGCACGACGAGACGCACGGCATGCGCGCCGAATCGGTCGCGCGGGTGGTCGTCCGTGCGGCGGTGCGGAAGAATCCGCCGCCGACCGTGACTGCCGGCATTTCCTACCGTTTTCTGCTTGCGCTCGCGAAGTTCCTGCCGCGGCGGTTGGTGGATAAAATTCTCTATAACATGTATGCAAAGTAAACTTTTGTTTATAAAAATGCGGATCCGCTTTTTTATTGAAGGTGGCTGTTTGGATTTTTTTGATTATTTTTTACCTACGGCGTCGAGATAGACGGCGAAGCCGACGGCGCCGCCGTCGTGACCGCGGCGCCTGACAAGGGTGTCATACCGTCCGCCGCGTAGTACTTCGCCCGCGCGTCCGGCGCGTCCGACGAAGAAAAAGCCGTCGTAATAATCCATGCCCGGGGTCAGGGTGAAGTCGACCGTCAGGTTCCCGCCGTCGATGGCGGCGAGGGTGCGGCGGAGCTTTTCACACACGGTGCGCTCGGTCTCTCCTCCCGCGGCGGCGAGGAGACGGGCAAGCCCTTCCTCTGCCGGTCGCTTCACGGTGAGGAGATCGGAGAGTTCGTCCGCGGTCTTTTTCTCCTCCCCCTTGGAGAGAAGGAAGCCGTATAGTCCGGCGGGAGAGGTACGAAGAAGAGAGTAGACCTCTCTGCGATAGGCACCGTAAATACCGTAACGGTCAAACAGGGCGTCGGCATAGGCGAGGGGCATCAGGGAAAGCTCATACTTTCCGAAAAAGAGGGAAAGTGCGTCCGCGGCGAGCGAGAGGACTTCCCTCTCCTCGCTGTCCGTGACATTCCCGATACATTCGATGCCCGCCTGCGAGATACGGCGAAGGAGACGCCGCTTCCCGTCCGGGCGAAGAAGGTTTTCGTAATAGCAATATTTATAAGTGCCGGGGGCGGCAGGTATCTCGTCCACGAGAGAGAGGGTGACATCGCCGAAGGTCTCCTTCGCCATGCCCTCGGGAAAGAGCGATCTGGCATAGCGGCGGTAGCCCTGCGCCTCAAAGCGCGCCATCAGAGAATACGCCGCACGCTCGGCGGGAAGAAGCGGGAGTCCGTCCGACTCTTCCCCACCGCGCACCTGCGGCATACCGAGGCGGGAGAGTGCCGTACGGTAGCCGCCCGCCTCACCCGACAGTGCCTTCGACACCCGGCTGATGGTAGCGGTCGACGCACCCGTGCGCTCGACGATATCGTGATAGTTGACGCCCTGCCCGAGAAGGCGGGCAACTTCAAGCCGTGAGGAAAACTCGGTCAGCTCCTTCGCCGTACAGAGATCGGAGAAAAACGCCTCGCACTCCTCTTCGGTTCTGAGGGAAAGAATGGCGCGGAAGAGCGCCTTGTATTGTGACTCTGTCATGGTTCTTCCTTTCCGCCGCTTTTGCGGCAAAAAGCATATTTCATAAAATTCCGAAAGACGCGGGGCAAAAGAAGCATATGTATGGAAAAATGCACCCGTAAAAAGCCCCGACACCCAGTATATCACTTTATTTTGATAAAGTCAAGCGGAATCATCGGAAAAGAAGAAAAAACGGCGCCCCCGAAAAGCCGCGTATCTTAAGACGGTGCGGATTCACGGGCTGTGCTTCCGCTCCCCGCCCCTCCGTTTATTTCTCGGTAAGCGGAACATTTACGGACTTTTATCAAAACAGGTAAAAATATGATATGGAAAAGTAGTCAGAAGTGCTTGCCATCGGTTGTTTCTTCCCTTATAATAAAAGCAGAAAGGTACTTTACAAAGTGCCGGGAATGAAAGGAAATATGTTATGAAACTGAATCTTAAAACCTACCGCGACAAGCTCCATGCCGCGTGGATCGGAAAGAATATCGGCGGAACCATGGGTACGCCTTATGAAGGCGGGCGGGAATATCTCGACATCAAGGGCTTTGTGACCGATGCGAGCGTCGTGCTCCCGAACGACGACCTTGACCTTCAGCTCGTATGGCTCGCGGCGCTGGAAGCGCGCGGTCCTTACCGTCTCACTGCCGCCGACCTCGGCGAATTTTGGTTGAGCTTCATCGTCCCTTACTGGAACGAATACGGCATCGGAAAAACGAATATGAAGCGCGGGCTGTTCCCGCCCCTGTCGGGTGATTACAGAAACACATGGCGTCACTCGAACGGTGCTTGGATCCGCACCGAGATCTGGGCATCTCTCGCCCCCGGCGCGCCCGACATTGCGGCGAAGTACGCGATCGAGGACGCATCGGTCGACCACGGTGCAGGCGAAGGCACGGTAGCGGCGGCATTCGTCGCGGCGATGCAGTCGACGGCATATGTGGCAAAGACCGTGCGCGAGGCGATTGATGTCGCGCTGACGAAGATCCCCGAGGAGAGCCGCGTCGCGAAGAGTGTGCGCTTTGTCATCGAGTGCTACGAGGGCGGCAAGACGCCGCGCGAGGCGCGCGACCTGATTCAGAAGCTGAATGCGGATATCGGTGACGGCTGGTTCGAGGCACCGTCCAATGTGGCATATACCGTGCTCGGTCTGCTCTACGGCGAGGGCGACTTCAAAAAATCCATGATTGCCGCAATCAACTGCGGCGACGACACCGACTGCACGGGTGCGACGGTGGGCGCGACGCTCGGTATTCTCGGCGGTATGGCGGGCATTCCCGCAGACTGGAAGTCGCACATCGGTGAGTCGATCGTGACGATCTCTATCAACCGCGGTCTTCTCTACGGTGTCCCTGCGACCTGCGCCGAGCTGACCGACAGGGTCGCGGCACAGGCGCCCCTGATGCTCGCGGCAAACCATGCAAATCTCGTGCTGACCGAAGGGGAAAGCGACATTCCCGCCGATGTGCTCGCAAAGCTCTCGGAGGGTGAGGAGATGAAGGAAAAGCTCCGTCATCTCGTTCCCTTCTCCTTCACGGTAGACTTTGCCTACGCGTCGGCGACCCTGATCTATGAGACGACGCCCGACATCACGCCCGGTGGCGAGGTGAAGGTCAAGGTCATTGTCCGCAACAACTGGAAACACTACGGCAGCTGCCCGTACGATCTGAATCTGCGCTGGTTCCTTCCCGAAGGGTTCACCGTCTCGGGCGGATCTACCGCTCTCCGTCTGCCGCACTACAATGCACATGACCCCGCCATGGCGGAGGTGGAATTCACCCTGCATGCGGGTGAGAAGGTGCTTCCAGTCAACCGTGCCGTGCTCGAAATCACGGCGGCAGAGCGCTTCACCGCGGGATATGTGCCGGTGATTCTGCTCGGGTGATCCGAAAACAAAGCGAGAACATTCCGAATACAAAAAACTGCGTCTTCCGACGCAGTTTTTTGTATTCAAAGCTGATGATAAAGGTAAGCTCTGCCTTCTTTGCCGGCGCGGGTGAGGACGCCGAGGGACAGGAGGAGGGAGATGCCGAGGGAGGCATAGCGCGGGGCGATGCCCGCCGCCTTCGCATACATCTGCACGGTAAACGGCTCGGGCAGGTCGGCGGGGAGAAAGACACGCGCGTAATCTTCTTTTCCCGTCAGGGTGACCATCTCGCAAAAGCGGGTGGGAATCCGCTCGACGCGCTCGCTCCCGTGGCGGTGACGGTTCGTCTTTTTTCGATATTCATCGACATCGAAGAAAGCGAGGATCAGGCGAAAATCCGGGTGCAAAAGGAAGCGGCGGATCCGATAAAGCTCCCAAAATGCATCGTACACTTTACATTTCTTCGGGCTTTTGCGTCCCTTTCCGATCGTCCCGGTCTCGGGATCCACAGTGTGAAGCACCTTTTCCCGCGGGAGAGGATAGACGACGGTGACGCGGGATTCGGAGAGAAATTTCTCAAGTTTCGGCACGAGGTTCCCGAAAGAGCGGGTCTGAATCTCGATGATTCCCTCCCCGTTTTTAATATCCGCGACACTGCCGAGATAGGGGATCTCGTGGGGGGTATCGTCCGGCTCAAAGGTATATTTCAGGATTCTGTGCTGTGTCTTCTCGCTGAGGGTGCCGATCCCGCCGTCACGGGCGGGCAATGCCGAAAGACAGAAAAGACGCGCCACGTCGAAGTTCCTTCGCAGCTCTTCTTCAGTCATCATGGGACAGTGTGACATCGACAAAGCCGACGGCGCCCGAGGCGCGCTCCAGCTCCTCCAAGGTGAGCGCGACCGCGCTCGAAGGAGAACCGGCGGCGGGATAGACCGTATCCATACCGAGAAGCGAGCGGTCAAGATAGACACGCACGCCCTCGGGCAGAGCGAAGGGACAGACGCCGCCGACGCGGTGCCCCGTCAGGGGCTCCACTTCCTCTGCGGAGAGCATCTTCGCCTTTTTGCCGAAGGTGGTTTTATACTTTTTATTGTCGATTTTCGCATCGCCTGCCATGACGACGAGAATGACGCCGTCATCGAGGTGAAAGGAGAGCGTCTTGGCGATGCGGTGCTCCTCCGTGCCGAGCGCCTCTGCCGCCTCGTGCACCGTGGCGGAGGAGCGGTCAAACTCACGGATCCGCCCGTCAAGCCCGAAGGCGGAAAGTGCCGCACGCACGCGGGAAAGACTCATTTTCCCTGCTCCTTTTCCATGAGCTTTCTGCCCATGATGACACCCATGACGGACGCCATCATCAAGCCGCGCGTCCAGCCCGAGGAATCGCCGAGGCAATGCAGTCCTCTGACGCTGGTGGTAAAGTTCTCATCCATCTTCACGCGGTTGGAATAGAATTTCAGCTCGGGAGAATAAAGGAGAGTCTCATAGGAGGCAAAGCCGGGGACGACATGGTCGACCGCCTTGATAAAGTTGATGATGTTCATCATGGCACGGTAAGGCATCGCCGCCGTGATGTCGCCCGCCTCCGCATCGGGAAGGGTGGGACGGACATTCGACTCGGCAAGTTCCTTCGGCCATGTGCGCTTTCCGTCCAGGATATCGCCGAAGCGCTGAACGAGGATATGCCCGGCGCCAAGCATATTGGTGAGTTCTCCGACCTTCTGCGCATACTCGATCGGCTGATTGAAGGGGGTGGAGAAGTTATGGGAGACGAGGATCGCGAGGTTCGTGTTGCTGCTCTTCAGATCCTTATAGGAATGTCCGTTGACGACGGCGAGACCGTGGTCGTAGTTCTCCTGGCTGACAAAGCCGCCGGGATTCTGGCAGAAGGTACGCACCTTATTCTTGAAGGGGGCGGGGTGTCCGACGAGCTTCGACTCATAGAGGACGGTATTGATCTTCTCCATGATCTCGTTTCTGACCTCGACGCGCACGCCGATGTCGACGGTGCCCGGCTGATGGGCGATGTGATGCTCGGCGCAGAGCTTCTCGAGCCATTCGGCGCCGCGGCGTCCGGTGGCAACGATGACTTCCTCCGCCTCGATGTGCTCGTCCCCGTCCTTCGTGGCGATGACGATGCCGTGGCAGACCTCGCTTTCGGTAATGAGAAGGTCGCGGCACTCGGTATCGAAGAGAATCTCGACGCCGCCCTTCAGAAGGTACTGCTCGATGGCGTAGTAGATCTCCTGCGCCTTTTCCGTCCCGAGGTGGCGGATCGGGCAATCGACGAGCTTCAGCCCCGCCTTGATGGCGTTGCGGCGGATCTCCTTCTTTTCTTCTTCATGTTCAAGACCTTCGATGTGCGTATCGGCACCGAACTCGAGGTAGATGGAGTCGGTGTAGTCGATCATCTCCTTCGCAAAGTCCGCGCCGATGAGATTCGGCAGATCGCCGCCGACCTCCTCGCAGAGCGAGAGCTTTCCGTCCGAGAAGGCGCCGGCACCCGAAAAGCCGGTGGTGATATGACAGGGCTTGCAATTCATGCACTTCTTGGTTTTTGCCTTGGGGCAGACGCGCTTTTCGATCGCCTTTCCCTTCTCGACAATCAGGATCTTCTTTTTGGTGCCGCGGCGAAGCATCTCGATCGCGGTGAAAATGCCGGCGGGTCCCGCGCCGACGATTACGACATCGTAGGTTCTGTTCATGGGTGTTTATCTTTCCTTTGCTTTTGATATGCTGTTTCAGCGTCCGGCAAGAATACCGGCGTCCCGCAGTTTTGACACGAACTCCTTCGTATCCGAAAGCAGGGTTTCATAGGGGGCGTCATAGATTTTCTCCAGGCGGTGCGCCACTTCCTCCTCGGTGAGGTCTTCTTTCTGTAAAAGCTCGAAAATGTCCCGTCCCGCCTCGTTCAGCGAGATCATCGCGCCGGCGCGGCGCGCCTCTTTTCCCACCGCGACGGCAACGCATTTCCCTGCCACGGTGCGGACGACGAATCCGTCAATGATTTTCATATTCTGTCTCCTTCCATCAAAGCGCCGCAGATCGCGGGCTTATATTCCGTCTTTTTCCGACAGCGCGCGCCTTGCGACATGCGCCGCCTCGGGATCCATATTACAGGTGAGGCGATACAGCCTCGTATCCGCGAGAATCCGCTCGGTGAGGGTGAGCGTCTTCTGCGCCGCCCCTTCGTCCTCGGGCATGAAGATCTGTCCGAAGAAGGAAAAGAGAGCGTCCCCGGGGCTTGTGGGGGTCATGGTGTTCTTCTCTCCGCGGGAGAGAAAGGTGATTGCGGCGAGGGGCATTTTCTCACATCTGCCGTAATTCTCTTTTCCCCGCCACGGGGTACCGGCGGCGAAAAGTGTGCCGTCGATGTAGCGGAGGATCGGTTTATCCCCGTTCAGAATATGTACCTCGTCCCCGAACTCGGAGAGCCAGAGGCGAAGGTGCGTGGTCTTCCCCGTTCCGCTCTTCGCGGTAAAGGCATAGGCGCCGCCGTCCATGGCGAGGACGGCACCGTGAAAGACCAATGCGTCATAGTCGGGGAGCTTCCGCGCGATGGCGCGGTAGACGACGGTGCTCTCAAGGCACCCGGCATTTTTAATCCCGGAGATGCGGGACTCCTCCCGCAGCTCTTCGTCGCTCGCGCGGACGGTGAAGAGAGGTTCTTCATCCGTCAGGTAGTCGCGGCAGAGTTCTGTGAGATAGGAATAGCGGTTGTCGATGCCGATCGGAAGATCGGCGATCCGGATCGTAATCACGATTTTCCCTCCTTATCGGCGAAGGTGAGAATCGCATTGATTAAGAGGATATTGCCATCCTCCTCGACCTGCGCCGCGAGAAGGCGGGCAGAGGTGCCGCCGAAAGAGACGGTGAGCGTCTCGGCACAGGCATTAAAGGCATCGCTCTTCACATAGTTAAGAGAGAGCGGCAGGGTGACGGACGAGAGTGTCTCGCACCCGTCGAAGGCGCCGCTGCCGATCGTCTCGACGGCGTCGGGAATCGTGATCTTCGCAAGATCGGTACAGCCGGCGAAAAGCTCGTCGGACAGCTCGGTCATGGCGGAAGAGAGAGTGACGCTGAAGAGGCGGGGACAATCGGAGAACGCGGCGTTGCCGACCGTCTCTACGCTGTCCGGGAGGGTGACGGTGAGGAGGGACTCGGAGTTCTGGAACGCCTTGCCCTCAATAGTCTTCACGCCGTCCGGGAGTTTGAGTTCCCGCAGGGAGTAGGCATAGGCAAAGGCGCTGTCGCCGATCGTGGTCAGCCCGTCGTTCCAGCCGATGGAAGAAAGGGAGACACAGCCGACGAAGGCACTGCCGCCGATCGTCCTCAGATGCTTCGGGAAGGTGACGCTCTTTAAGGCGGTGCAGTTGGTGAACGCGCCGTAGCCGATCACGGTAAGGTTTTCGGGAAAGCGGATCTCGGTCAGGCTCTCGCAGGCGGCGAAGACGCCCTCGGCAAGGTAGCTGCCGAGCCCCGTGATGTCGGCGGTGCGGATCCCGTCGCAACCGTAAAATGCCTGTTTTCCGACCGAGGTCAGGTGGGAGAGATCGGGATCTTTCCATACTTTACAGCCGTAGAACGCCTGCACGCCGACGGTGCGGAGGGTGGCGGGAAGGCGGAAGTTCTCAAGGGCGGTGGCGCCGCGGAATGCCTCCGTACCGATCGCGGTCAGCTTCTCCGCCGAGACATCGGTGAGCTTCGTACACCCGTAGAAGGCGGCGCTGCCGATCTCCCCGACGCTGTCGGGCAGGCGGAGGGAGGCCAGGGCGGTACAGCCGTAGAACGAGCTCTGCCCGATCGCGGTATAGCCGTCCGGGATCGTGACCGACGAAAGGGCGGTCGCCTCACGGCAGATGCCGGCGGGTGTCACGGAAAGTCCGCGTCCGAGAGTCAGCGAGGTGAGGGCGGTACAGCCGGCGAGAAGATTCGACCCGACCTCACGGACGGTATCGGGAATCGTGAAGGAAGAAAAGCCGGTCGCGAGGAAGGCACCCTCGCCGAAGGAAGTCAGCGTCGAGGGGAAAGTGATCTCCGAAAGAGCGGTCGCCTCGGAGAAGGCATAGGCGCCGATCTTCTCCGTTCCCTCCTCCAAAGTCACGCGGGAAAGGCGGGTACAGCCGGAGAACATATAGGGAGAAAGTTCTTTCAGCGAGCCGGGCAATGTGATGTCGGCGAGAGAGACGCAGTTGACAAAAGCGTAGGCGCCGACCGAACCAAGCGCGGCGGGAAGACGGATCTCCGAGAGAAGAGAGCAGGAATCGAAGGCATATTCCCCGATCGCGACAAGCGTCGACGGAAGAGTCAGGGAGGTAAGATAGGTCGCGGAGGCAAAGGCGTAGGGCGAGAGGGTGGTGACGCCCTCGGGCAAGGTGACGGAAGTGACCTCCAAAGTTCCGTAGAAGGCGGAGGAGATCGTATGAACTCCGGCGGGCACGGTCACGGAGACGCCGATCGCCTTTCCCGTCGAGGAAGAGCGGATCAGGGTGGCGTGATCGGTTTCGACGAGGTTGCCGTTCCCGTCCTTTTGCGGTGCATAGCGGAGAAGAATGCCGTCGCCGACGACAGTGAACTCGTCGGAGAGGTCCCGGTAATAGGGGGTGCCGACAAAGGCGAGGGCACCGATCCCGCGGACGGAGGCGGGGATATTGACGGAAGAGAGCGAGGTGCAGCCGTAGAACGCGTAAGTACCGATCTCAAAGAGAGTATCCGGCAGGTTGACGGCGAGAAGCGTCGTGCATTCCGCGAAAGCGTAGGGCGCGACGGAGGTGACATAGGACGGGAGGGTGACGGTGGTGGTCGTCTCCTTGCCTGGCAGGCGGAGGGCGATGCCCTGCTGTTTATCGACGAGCGTGCCGCTCACCAGAGTGAAGACGGGGTTGTCCTCTGCGACGCGGAACTCCGCCAAGGCATCGCAAAGAAGGAAGGCGCTGTCGCCGATCGTGCGGACGGAGGCGAGGTCGATTGTCTCCAGAGCCTTGCACCCGTAGAGCGCCTGCGTGCCGAGGGTGGTGCAGGCGGCGGGAAGGGTGATCTCCGTCATCTCCTCACACCCGTAAAAGGCGGAATCGCCGATGGCGGTGACGGTGTCGGGAAGGGCGATGCCCTTGATCCCGGAGCTTTCAAAGAAGTGGGGAGGAATCATCGTCATGCCGTCGGGGAGGACAACCTCCTCAAGCGAGCTGCAATAGGCGAAGACGCCCTCGCCGAAGGTCGTCAGCGTCTCGGGCAGAGTGACTTTCGTCAGGGAGCGGCAGGAATAGAAGGCGCCCTCGCCGAGGGTCACAAGGGGCGTGTCCTCTGCCGCGACGGTGCGGAGAGAGGAGCCGGAAAAGGCAAACTCCCCGATCTCGGTGAGAAAGGAGCTCAGCGTAATCTTCCGCACGGTGGAAGAGGCAAACGCCTGTGCCCCGATGGCGGTGACCGTCCTGCCGTCGATGGTGGCGGGGAGGGTCACTTCCTGCGCGCGCCCGAGGTAGGCGACGATCGTCACGGAGCCGTCCTCGCGGAGGGAGTAGCTGTATTCGTCGGTATAGAAAACGGTCGGATCGGGCGCGGGCGTATCATCGCCACGCAAAAGAAAATACAACCCGGCACCGATGCCCGCAAGCAGGAGGGCGGCGAGCGTCAGAGCAAGCGCGATTTTCATTTTTTTTGAGAGAGGCTTCTTTTCTTTCTTCGTCTCTTTCTTCGTCGCCGTCTCCTCGCGGATCACATCTTTCTTCATAACCTGTCCTTTCGGAATCCTTGATTTTACCTTATTGATTATAGCATACACACGCGCGTATTGTCAACGGAAAACGAAGAGTTTTCCTTCGGTTTCAAAAACATTTACAATTGCGGAATTTACTCTTCCCTCTTTTTCCTTTTCCGTATAAGGCGGGAAATTCGGGGAAAAATGAGGAACAGAAACAAAGAAAGGAATGGGAATACCGGAATGAAAAAACTGCTTCTCACTCTGACTGCTCTGACACTGCTTCTGTGCACGACGATCGGTGCGGGTGCCGCCTTCCTCGGCGGGGCGGCGCCCGTCCTCGCGGAGGATGTCACCCTCATCAAAACGGGTCTGCTCGGCGAGAATATCACCTTCTCCGACACCGACTTCAAGGAGGCGCTCGCCGTCCCCGACTTCTCCTCCGTCACGGTCAAAAGCCTGCCGAAATCGACCGAAGGAACGCTCCTGCTCGCGGGGCGCAGAATCGGGGTCGGTCAGGTTATCAAACGAAAGAACATCGCCTCGATGTCTTTTATCCCCGCGTCGAAAAGCGTAACGGAATGTCAATTTTCGTTTACCTGTGACGGTCTTGCCGGCGGAGCGGAGATCCTCTGCACGCTGAAATTCATCGACAAGGTGAATTACGCGCCGAAGATCGACGAGGCGGCGGGCGCCGCGCTCTCGGTCAGCACGCAGAAGAATGTCTCCCTCTTCGGCGAGATGTGTGCCTCGGATCCCGAGGGAGACGCGCTCGAGTATATGGTCGTCTCCTACCCGAAGCGCGGCACGCTCACGGTGACGGACAAGACAACGGGAGAATACCGCTATACACCCGACGCCACCTTTACGGGAAGTGACAGCTTCGTCTATGTGGCGCGGGACGAATACGGCAACTATTCCTATCCTGCCAAAGTGGAGATCAAGGTGGATCGGAGAGCGAGCGAGGTGAGCTACACCGACATGGTCGACCGCCCGGAATACGGAGCGGCGCTCGTGATGACGGCAAACGGCATCATGGCGGGGACGCCGGTCGGTGACGATCTGCTCTTCAACCCCGACGGAACGGTAACGCGCGCGCAGTTTGTCGCCATGGCGCTGAAGACCGTCGGTGTGCGCAGAGACACGACGCTCCGCGCCACCTGCTTTGACGACGACGCGGACATTCCCTCTTCCCTTCGCGGGTATGTGGCAACGGCGCAGCGGATCGGCGTGGTGAACGGCTCCTTCTCGGGCGGCAAGCTCCTCTTCCGTCCGAACGACGCGATCACAAAGTATGAGGCGGCGAGCATTCTCGCCACGCTGACGGGCGCAAAGGCAGACGGAGAGACTGCCGCCTTTGCCGATGCGGACACCATCCCCGCATGGGCGCGTCCCGGTGTGCTCGCCATGGTATCGGGCGGGATCTTCCGCGTGACGGACGGAAAGATCGGTGCCGACGCAAAGGTGACGCGCGCCGATGCCGCCGTATGGCTTTGCAGAATTGCGGAAAAGGGATAAAAATCGCCATGCAAAAAAGTGCCTCCTTGCAGCAAGGAGGTACTTTTTATAGGTATTTGCACAGAATTATTTACATATTTCGTTTTGCGTCGCGGAAATCTCGCGTGCGATCTGCTTCGGCAGATCGGATGGCGTGACGCCGAAGGTGGAAAATTCACTTGCGAGCGTGTCCGCCGCGAGTCCGTGATAGTAGACGGCGAGCGCCGCGGCATCCGTGGGATTCATACCGCCGGCGGCAAGGGCGGCGAGAAAGCCGGCAAGGACATCGCCGCTCCCCGCCTTCGCAAGGGCGGAAGAGCCGGTCGCGTTCAGATAGCAGGTTTCTCCGTCCGTCACGATCGTGCCGGCGCCCTTCAGAACGAGGGTGACGCCCATCTCCTCCGCAAAGGTCAGCGCCTCCTCCATGCGGTGAAGCTGAATCTCCTCAACGCTCTTGCCGAAGAGGCGGGCAAACTCCAGCGGATGCGGGGGGAGAATGACCTTCCGCTTCGCGTGGGAGAGAAGTTCCCTTGCCTCGTCGCGGTCGTGAGACAGAGCGTTCAGGGCATCGGCGTCA
>CALAFS010000214.1 GCA_937892405.1 uncultured Clostridia bacterium | reverse complement strand
GGTTATATTGCGTGCGCGACGCGGCAAACAATGTCCTGATCCGCAAAGGGGCGTCCTCAGGGTATGAGACGCACCCGACGGTCATCTTCCAAGGACATATCGACATGGTGCCCGAGCACCTGCCCGAAAAGAAAATCGACATGGAAAACGAGGCGATCACCCTCGTGCGCGACGGAGAGTTCCTCCGTGCGGACGGGACGACGCTCGGCGGCGACGACGGGGTCGCGGTGGCATACGCGCTCGCGGTGCTGGACGACGACACGGTCGCGCATCCGGAATTCGAGGCGCTCTTCACATCGGAGGAAGAGGTCGGTCTGCTCGGTGCGGCGGCGCTCGATCCGACGCCGATCCGCGGTCGGGTCATGATCAACATCGACTCGGACGACGAGGGGGTCTTCACCGTCGGGTGTGCCGGCGGCGCGCGGGTCGACCTTATGCTCCCCGCCAAAAAGGCACCTATGAAAGGTACGGCGTATATGGTCGAGGTCGGCGGCTTTATCGGCGGGCACAGCGGTGCTGAGATCGACAAGGGACGCGAGAACGCGATCCTCTTCCTCGGTAAAATTCTCCGCGACGCAGCGAAAAAGCACGCCGTGCGCATCGTCTCTGCCGTCGGCGGAAACGCGGACAATGCCATCCCGAGAAATGCGACCGGCATTTTCTTCGCAGAGGGTGTGAATCTCGAGGAAATCCGCAATATTTGCAAAGAAAACTTAGCAAAAACCAAAGATAAAGAGGTTTCCGCTACGGTTTCCGTGACCGAAATTTCCGATGCGGGTGCGGCTTACTCCGCCGCCGACAGCGAAAAATTTCTCTCGCTTCTCGAAAAAGTACCGAACGGAGTGCAGGCGATGAGCGAGAAGATCCCGGGGCTTGTCGAGACTTCGCTGAACCTCGGTATGCTGGACACGGACGAAGGCTTCCATATCACACACTCGGTACGCTCTTCCAAAGAAGAGGACAAGGACGCGCTGATCGCGACGCTCTACCGTACCGTCGAATCGCTCGGCGGTACACACTCGATCCGCGGGGAATATCCGGCGTGGGAATACCGCGAAGAGTCTCCTCTGCGCGACCTGCTCTGCCGCGTGTACCGTGAGATGTACGGCAAAGAGGCAAAGGTGCTCGTGATCCACGCGGGACTGGAGTGCGGCATTCTCTCCTCGAAGCTCCCCGGACTCGACTGCGTGTCTCTCGGTCCCGACAACTTCGACATTCACACGACGGAAGAGCATCTCTCGATCCCCTCCTTTGTGCGGGTGTATGAGTATCTTCTGCGTGTGCTTGCCGCGCTGTGACAAAAAATATAGTAGAATGAGGAATACAAAATGAACAAGAAGCGTTTGAAAAACTATGCCCGTCTGATCGCGAAGGCGGGTGTCAATGTACAGAAGGGACAGGAAGTCCTGATTACGGCAGATCTCGATCAACCGGAATTCGTACGCATGGTCGTCGACGAATGTTACCGTCTCGGCGCGTCGAAGGTAACGGTGGACTGGAACTATCAGCCCCTGATGCGCTCGCATGTGCGCTACTGCTCCGAAAAGGTGCTCGGTCATCTCGATGACTGGCAGATCGAAAAGTGGGAGCACCAGGCGAAGGTCCTGCCCTGCAAGATCTATCTGCTCTCCGAAGATCCCGACGGTCTGAACGGAATCAATCAGAAAAAATATGCCGCCGCGATGCGGGAGCGCTCCCGCGCGATCAAGCCGATCCGCGACCGCATGGAAAACCGCTATCAGTGGTGTATCGCCGCCGTGCCCGG
>CALAFS010000213.1 GCA_937892405.1 uncultured Clostridia bacterium | reverse complement strand
GATGGAGCTGAACCGCTCGGTGCAGAAGATCCGCGAGACGGAGATGCGTCGTCTCGGACTGCGTTCGAGCCACGCGCTCTGCCTTTACTACCTCGGCGAACATACCGAAGGACTGACACAGCCGGCGCTTTGTACCCTTTGCAAGGAGGATAAAGCGGCGATCTCCCGTTCTCTCTCCGACCTCTCCGAGAGGGGACTGGTCAGCTCTTCCTACCCGGAGGGAAAGCGTGCCTACCGCGCCGTCTGGCGCCTGACCGAAGAAGGGACGCAGACCGCCGCCCGCCTGAACCGCAGAATCCGCCATGCCTTCCGCATCTGCGGCAAGACGGTGAGCGAGGAGCAGGAAGCCGCGTTTTATGAAGCGATTGACATCATTCTCGGGAACCTGTCCGAGTATGCCGAGCGCGCGGAGCGCTCTCTCGCGGAGGCGCCCGTCGCCCCGTGCGAAAAGAATACTGCGGTCTGAAGGAGAACCTCCGACCCGAAAGGAGGCTTCCGTAAAGCGGAAGCCACGGTAATCACCGAATCATGAAAAACAACGCAAAAAAACCCTACGGATACCCCGAATACACCGATCTGCCTACGGCGTACGATATGCCGACCTTCGTGCGTACCTTTGCCGAAAAGTACGGCGACGCGACGGCAGTCTCCTATCGGAAGAATCCCACCGACCCCGACGCCGTCTGCGTCTCCTACCGTACCTTCGGCGAGGACATCGCCGCGCTCGCCCGTGCGCTGTATGCCCGCGGCATGCACGGCGCGCACTGCGCCGTGGTCGGCTCCGCCTCCTATGAGTGGGAGTGCCTCTTCTACGCCATTCAGAGCATCGGCGCCGTCATGGTGCCCCTCGACCGCGAATGGGGGGCGGAAGAGGTAAACGCCGCCATCGCCACGGCGGAATGTACCTGTCTTTTCTATGACCCCGAGCTGGAAGAAAAGTTTTCCGATACCAAAGCGGAAAAGTTCCGCATGAAGACCGAAGGGGAGGGGAGCGTCGCCGCCCTGATCGCAGAAGGGCAGGCGGCGGGACGCAGTCTCGAGTTCCCCTATGCCCCCGATTCCTTCGCCATGTCCCTGATCGCCTTCACCTCCGGCACGACCGGGAAGGGAAAAGGCGTCATGCTCTCGCAGGGAGGCATGCTCTCCGACGCCCTCGCCGGGCGGCGGCTGATCCTCTCGCAGGGCAAGACCATTATGACTCTGCCGCCGCACCATACCTACGGCATGACGATCGGCTTTCTCGCCACCTTCGCGA
>CALAFS010000212.1 GCA_937892405.1 uncultured Clostridia bacterium | reverse complement strand
CGAGAATCACGACAGCTTCTACTTTTACCCCATAAGAATGATAGGTCGCGAGGATATTACATCTGCTTTCGCCATGACGATTCACAAGTCGCAGGGATCCGGCTATAAAAATGTTATTATCATTCTTCCGAAAACGGAAAAACATCCTCTTTTGAACAGGCAACTCGTTTATACGGCAATCACAAGAACAAAGGGGAATGTGTATATCATTTCCAATAAAAATAACCTTGAATACGCTTCCCGACATGCGCTTACAAGAGACACCGGTATTTCGGGACTCCGTCAAGAATAATTCAGAAAACATTCGTTGGCAGCGTCAATAGCCCTGTCTTCGACAATTTTATCTTGCAGGCCCAATTGAGAAACTGTTATTTTTGTACCACATGTGGTACATATAACCTGCTATTCTATATATGGAGAAAGAATAATATTTCGGTAATAACCGACAGCATTGAAAGGAGATTTACTATGTCACAGACTGTCCCGTTAAAAGACAGGTATTATCACATCATAGGTTATGTGGAAATCAAGGACAACGGCGATAAAATTCTCAAAAACGAAAACTATCGTATCATCGGCCGTTATGAGGCAAGATGTGATGTTACAAAGGATGAAAACTACTGCATTGTCGGGCACGGCGATATTTTAACGTCGCTTTTGGGGAGATGACTATGAGCATGAAAATCATGAAACATGACAAAGCGATGCATTACACTTTGAAATGGGGTGACGCTTTTGTAAAGGAATTTGACGCGATTTATCAGAATCCGAAGGAAGAAGATGTGCCACAACGAGTGGAGAAAATGCAATGGCTTGTGGATGCTATGTTGGATATTCGCTTGGCGCCGGATAACGAACCGCTCTGTTTGCGGCAAAAGTTGGACTGGTTCTTTACCTGTGGTTCCACCGTCGCCGCGTTGTTCGGAAATTCTGCCGAGGCGAAGGCGTATGATAAAATGATTGACAATTTGGTTTTCGATAACGATGTGGAAGAGGCGCTTTATCTTGCCAAAATCATTTTTGATGCTTCCGTTTCGCAGCTTTTTCCGATCAAAGACATTTCGTCTTCCGAATGTGTTCTTCCGCCGATAGATTTATTGTCGCGCACTTCGGTTTCAAAGGACTCAGATTCGGAAGAAGTTCATCGAAGCACCGAGTTGCTGCTGAAGACTTTTGCGGATTTCGGCGTAGAGGTGTCCCTTGCCGATGTAGCGCGCGGAGCGCGCGTTATACGGTTTGAAGTCGCCCCGGCGCTCGGGGGTCGCGTCGATGCGATTACTTCTCTGTATAGCGAGATTATGACCGCATTTCATACAGACGCCGTCCGCATGGAGATTCCGAAACCCGGGGACGCTACAGTGTTTTTTGAAATTCCCGAAAAAAAGCCGCACTTCGTTCGGCTGCGCGATCTTATTGAGACTTCCGAATTTCGAAAACTTTCGTTGCCCGCCTGCATCGGAGAGGGCGAAAATAACACACCGATTCTGTACGATCTTCGCTCCGCGGAGCATTTGCTGATTGCCGGTGCCACGGGTACTGGAAAATCGATGTGTCTTTGTTCTGTTTTGACCGGCTTGCTTTATAAAACCAAGCCGAAAGACCTGAGGTTGATACTAATCGATCCTAAAGGAACGGAATTTACGTCTTTTCGGCAGATCCCGCATCTTCTGACACCGGTCATCACGGATCCCTTGAAGGTCGTTCCGATTTTCGAGCAAGTGAATCAGGAAATGCACCGTCGTTACGAATTGATGAGGGCGTTCTCGGTCAAGGATATTTCTGCATACAATGAGAAAACAAGGGGAAGATATGAGACCTTGCCGGACATTGTCATTGCGATAGACGAGTTTTATGATTGTTCGTGCGTATCGGATCATCTGTTAAAGGACCTGGTGTTGCACATTGCATTCAACGGCCGTGCGGCGGGCATTCATTTGCTCATCGCCACACAATGCCCCGACGAATGTATTTCGGAGGGGATAAGAAGAAATATTGCTACCCATATAGCGTTTACGATGTTTTCTTCCGAAGGCTCCCGTGCTTTTCTGGGTGCAGACGGGGCCGAAAAACTGATGGGGAAGGGCGATATGCTGATAAGTGCGCGGAAAAGGCCGAAACTCATTCGTGCTCAGGGCGCGTTTGTATCGGAGGAAGAAGTGGCGGCTGTTATCAATTACCTTGAAAGGTAGTACCGGTTTGCCGGACACGCTACACTCGCAGAAATAATTCTTTCAATAAAAGCCGAGCGCAACCTCGTGTAAAACCACTGGTTGCGCCCGGCTATTTAAATTGTGCAAATCATTCTGGTAGAAAATGCTCTAAAGCTCGATCCCGCATAGACAAAATCATATTTTATATAAATGCACTACTCACATAGTTTCCTTTATAGAATATGAATTATAAATATATTTCTTTTCCCAAATTTCATCGCGGTAAGAACCATACTCGGTCATCTTACAATCGTTAAATAGATCATCGGCAATCTCAAGAATGACATTTCGCAGTTCAAGATGATTTAAGTATTTTTGAGGAATCCCTTTTAGCCCAAGATATGCTCCGACAATATTTCCGGTTATTGCGCCGGTAGAGTCACTGTCGCCACTATGATTGACAGCAGCGATCAGTGCCTTTTCAAAATCATTATGGTATTTCAACGAGCAATAGACTGCAATTGCAAGGGTTTCTTCAGCGACCCAACCTTGGCCGATTTTTTGAATGGCTTCCGAATCATCCATGTGCGCTTTGGATAAAACGATCGCCTTCTCTATAAGATGCAAGAATTCGCCGAGGTGTGCATCAGATGCAAATTGTTGGGCGATAGCCCGTTTCATATCTTCGACAGCTTCGAGTATTGTAATGGAGTCGTTATGTGAAACAAGTTGAATGATATGAGCAAAGCCGGCTGCCGGAATAAAACCGAGAGAGTGCCCGTGGGTTAGGGCTGCAGTTTCGGCAGCGATCCTGTCGATTCTTTCGATAGAAACGAATTCTCCATCAAAGTATAGTCCAATAGGTGCGACTCGCATGATGCCGCCACACCCTTTGCTATTGTTGATGGGGTTCTCAATTGTTCCACGGATAGAACTTTTTAATGCAGACAAACAGGTGTTGCCGGGTTCTCTGCAAGCGAACATTTCGGGTTGATTAACTAACCAAGAATAATGATAACCTTCGGGCAAAGGATAAGATTCCGTTTGCGTTCGATACCAATCCTGATAACAGAGGTAGATATAGGTAGGATATGGTGCTCTGATACCCCGAGTCATTCCCCTGGTTTTTCCAAGTAAGAGCCCTGTGGCGGTGAACAAAGTCATTTGCGTATCATCTGAAATTTCTGCAATCTCGTTTCGACAATCGTATGCTGTAATTCCGCTTTTTCCATAGCGAAAAACTATCGAAGAGTTGTCCAAAAATTCGACGGCATAACCTAGAGCATCGCCGGCTGCTCCGCCAATGAGACAGCCTCTGAATTTATCGAGATTTTTCACCTTACTATTCGCCTCAATTCTGTAATTTCGCGTTATAACCCTCATGTTAGGGCGTATTTATGATAATACGATAAAAACGCAGCATTTTATTTTTATGGCTCATAAATATAATACTATAACTTTGGTGACTAGTCAAGGGCTTTTGTAAAAGGTCAGGTAATCGCTAAAACGAGAATAAAAACCGAAGAACAACGCATGCGAAGCTGCATGTACTTTCATTTCCGGTGCGTCTCTAAAAACGAAGTAACGATATGCATTTTCATTTCTTCTTGCGGGCGGCAAGTGAGAGTTTTCGGCGGTTTTGAAATGAGTAAACACCAAATAAACACCAAACGCCTATTTTTTACCCGTTCGGAAGAAAAATAAAAAACCCTCAAAAACTCAATGTTTTCAAGGGTTTTTCACTGGTTGCGGAGGTGGGATTTGAACCTCACGACCTTCGGGTTATGAGCCCGACGAGCTACCAGGCTGCTCCACTCCGCGATATTGGTGCCGGAAGCCGGGGTCGAACCGGTACGAGAAATAAATCTCACGGGATTTTAAGTCCCGGGCGTCTGCCAATTCCGCCATTCCGGCATAGCGCTTCCGTCAATGCGTACTCTATTATAGCACGCATAAGTTGCTTTGTCAATAGGTTTTTCGGAATTCTTTGCGCTTTTTGCGGAAAAACGGATTTTCGGGCATCGCCGGGGGAATTCCGACGCGGGATTTCGGATGCTTTCGTCGGGACGGCGGGCGGCTTCGCTTTTTGCTTCCGTTTTATTGTATGCGGTGGGGGAGACTCTTATGCCGACTTTCGGAAGGACAATATAAATAATGAAAGAAAAACGATCCGACGAAGAGGGCGGAACTTTCGCCGCAGGGAAGTGCGCAATTTGCACGAGAGCGCCGGGGAACGGGGAGAGGCGGAAAAGGGCAGAACCGGGCGGAAGGGGCGCGCCTTCGCGGTGCGCGCGGCAAAGCGAAAGGAAAAGCGGACGCCCCGCACACCTCCCCGCGAGCGCTTTCCTGCGAAAAATTGCCGCAAAAAGCGGGGCGAAAACTTCGCGCGGGAGACTCTCGGAGGTAAAATGAGGCAGAATTTTAATGCAGGGTGTTGAAAAAAACGAAAAAAACTCTTGACAAGAGAAAAAAAGCATGCTATAATTAGGGACGGATAAGGGAAAATCCATTTTTCGACAAGAAACACTCTGAGATCTTATCATAAATACATAACAATAGCTTTTGGCAAAACCGTCGCGAGGCGGTGACGCAAAGCCATAGGGACTTGAAAAAGTCAGCCTGGTTGCAATTTTGCACGATCGTGCGATTGCAACCTTTTTTATTTGCCCAAAAGACCGTCGGGATCGCCCGGAAAGGAGAGCGCATGGAAGATACAAACGCCGGGTCGGATACCCTGAACCGCCGCGTCGCCGAAGCGGTCGCGAGCGGGAAAAAGCCGATCGAGCTTCTTTTCGAGCCGATCTATGACTGCGGCGGAGACGATGAAGTCGTCGCCTACCGCGCGGGCGCCGTGGTGAACAGCCTGCTGATCGGCACGCTGACCCCCGCCGATTACCTGCGCGCCGCCGTGCCGGAAAAACTCCTCTTCGACCTGACCTTCCGCCTGCTCGGAAAGACGGCGTCCGCCGCGACCGAGCTTGCCGCATTGCCCGACAGACCGAAGCTCCTGACCCTGCGCGTCCCGACCTCCCTCATCTATACGGAAGAGGATCTGACATCGGCGCTCCTCGGCGCGTGCGCCGGGGCGGCGGATAGCGTGCCCCTCTGCCTTGAGTTTTACGAGGACGCGATGGACGCCGACGGCGCCACCCTCTCGCGGGCGATCGCCGCGATCCATGCCGCGGGACTCCATGTCGCGGTGGACGGCTACGGCGGGGAAGACTTCCCGATGGAGAAGCTCCTCTCGGTCTGTCCCGATTTTCTCTTCACCTCGCCGCGCGTCGCGGCACTCTCCACCGATCGCGGCAGAGCGGCGGCGCTCGCCCCGCTCCTCAACTTTGCGAAGAGCCTCGGCGCCGAGATCATCGCCGACGCCGTCGCGGATGACACGGCACTGCGCGAGTTCCGCGCACGGGACGCCTTCGGCTTTCTTCCTGCGCAGAACTATACCGGAGCAGCGTGCCGTCCGATAGAAGCACTTACGATAGAAAAGATCAAAGGCAAACAGAACGAAGAGAACAAAACACTGTAAATTGTAAAGAAATATAGACAATTATTCACATTTGTTGTGGCAATATCGGCAAATCAAAAGGCTTATACCGCAGATCGGTTCCGCCTTTTGTGATATTTATTCTTTCCCGAAAGGAGGCGGGCGGCATTGCTCGAGAAAAAAGAAACATCGGCAGAGCTTCGCCGCACGGTCAACGGCGTCAGACGGATCCGCCGCTACCGAAAGATCCTCCCGCCGATCATCGGCGCCTCGACGCTCTTCCTTGTTATGTTATATATCGTGTCCCTGATGTTCAGCCGATACGGCAGTTTCACCGTCACGGTCAAGGACTACGAGGACAGAAAATATGCCATCGCGCTCTCGGAGGGGGACGACTTCCGATATTCGACCTCCCATCTGAACGCCGCGGCGGCGACCAATATCACGAACATCGACGGCAACGACCTCCCCGAGGATCTCAACGATACGAACGGCATGCACAACGGCGAGAATTACCTCGCCTATACCTTCTATGTGAAGAACACCGGCGAGGTCGCCTGTTCCTACCGTTACAGCCTGATTATCTCCCGCGCGACGATGGGCGTCGACGCGGCGGCGAGAGTGCGCGTCTACTTTGACGGCAACTATTACAAAGCCGAGAGCGATACCTACCGCTACGACGGCACCTATACCGACTACGCGAAACCGAAGACAGGCGGCAACGGTCAGCCCGAGGTCGACCCCGACGGACGCGTCATGACAAATTTCAAGAGCGGCGATGTCATCATGGAATCGGAGAAATCCGGCTTCGCCCCCGGCGATATGTCAAAGGTCACGGTCGTCATCTGGCTGGAAGGGAACGACCCCGACTGTACCGACGATGTTCTCGGCGGACAGTTTAAGGTGGATATGGTCTTTGAGATTACGGAAAGCCAAGAGAATTAAGAATTCAGAATGAAGAATTCAGAATTATGAATGTAGAATTCAGAATGTAGAATTGAATGATGTGCGAGAGCACGGAAAAGGTCCTTTTACGGCTTTTCTCGCTCCTGACGCGACCTCCATTCCCATCGCAAAGGGAAGGGAAAAGCCGTGGAAAGGACTTCGGGAAAACCGTTTGATATAAAATCCCATCGGTATTTACCGCAAAGGGTGCTTTGCGGAAATATATAATTATTTTAAGGAGAAAAAGCAAAATGAAAAAGCTCAGAAAACTCTTCCCCGCGTTTGCCATGCTTCTGGTGAGCGCAACCGTCCTTGCTTCCACGACCTTCGCATGGTTCTCGATGAACAACAAGGTCACCGCCACCGGCATGGAAGTCACCGCAAAGGCAAATACGCAGTACCTTGTGATTGCAAAGACTGCCGCTGAAATCACCAGAACCTCGAACCCTGCCACTGGCAACACGCTTGCACAGGGTGAAATGAATGTCAGCGGCGGCATCGAGAACGACGGTAACAAGGTTTACCCCGTCTCGAAGAACGGTGGAACGGCACTGGAGGTCAGTGGCACGACCATCGCTGCAAACGCGTGGTATACCGCGAACAGCAATACATATGATGAATCTGGCGAATCGAACGCCGACAAACTTACCAACGCGAAGACAGTTGACTTTAAGGCAAACGATTATTTCCGTTGCTATGAGTTTTATATCGGTCTGACGCAGGATTCTACCGCCGATTTTAATGGAGGCGATGTGGCAAGTGCAGACAAGAAACTGAAAATCACGGCTTCGGCGGTCACCGCAGTGGATGGTAGCGTGACCTCTGCTGTCAAAGCAGCCGTTAAGGTTGGCGACGCTGTAGAAGAAGTGCTGATCTCGCCCAAAGGTACCATCGAGATCTCTTCTTTCGTGCTGAAAATAGATACTCCTGTAAAGGTTCAGATTTACATTGACGGTACTGACGCGAATGTGAAGGATAGCAACGCGACCAAACTCGCGGGCAAACTGGACTTCACGCTTGAACTGGTTGGCTGATTTTGAGACATGCTCCCGCAAAGCACCGACAGGGGATCGCCCTGTCGGGTGCTTTGCAAAACAGAAAAAATCCCTGACGGAGGCACCCGCCGTGCAAAGGTTTTTCTGAATATCTGAAACGAGGAATATGGGAATGGAAAAACAGACGCAAAGCAAAGCGAGGAAGACCATAGGCATCGTAGCCAATGTGATTCTTTGGCTTTTCGTGATTTTTTCAGTCGGAGTGACCGTGATAGCGGTTTCCGCGAGCGCAAACAAGAAGGGCGTGCCCTGCGTTGGCGGAAACTGCTATCTCACCGTTTTGTCCGACTCTATGAACGCACCGAAACCCGAATGGGTCGGGGAAGATGCTCCCGCCGGATTTTCCAAAGGGGATATGCTCATCAGCCGCTATATCGTGGACGATGAAGCCGCCATCGCCGCCCTGCGCGTCGGGGATATCATCACCTTCGAGTGGGACATCACAAATGACGGCGTCATCTCCGAAGGGGAATACAACACGCACCGTATTGTCCGCATCGTAGAGACGGACGGCAAGATTGATTATTTTGAAACACAGGGCGACAACGCCGAATACAGCCGCGGACAGACAGAAAAGGTAAAACCCGCCGCGGTCATTGCACGCTATGATGGAAATAAGCTCTCCGGCGTCGGCAATGTCATGAATTTCTTACAGTCCTCCCTCGGCTTCGGACTCTGTATTCTTTTGCCTCTCGCGCTCTTCTTCGTGTATGAGCTTGTGGTCTTTATCCGCACGGTGCTCTCGCTGAAGAACGAAGGCAAGAAGGTCATCTCGGCAGAGGACGAGGAGCTGATTAAACAGCGCGCCATCGAGGAATACCTCAAAAGACAAAATGAAGGGAAGAACGATTCTTCCGAAAATCCCCCCGAAAGCAAGGGGTAAAAGAAAACTATACTTTACGAAATCAACACGATCGGCGGAAATATTCCGCCTGTCGTTTCTTATCACGACTTTGAAAAAAGCAACGGAAAGGAGAAAACATGAACGGATTCTTATACGGCTTTCAGTCATGGTTCCGCGCGTTCTTCGGGAATATGCTGGACGGAATTCTGACGGTGTTCAAGGGGCTGTTTTACGGCATTGTCAAGATTTTCGACTTTTCGTATTATTTCCGCCTGTTCGGCAGCGAGGGGCAGAGCTTCGGCGTTCTTGACTGGATCCTCGCGATCCTCGCGTTTTTACTGAGCATTCTCGTCTGGGTCTTCCTGTTCTTCCTCTTGGGACTCGGCATCCGTCGGTATATCCGGTATAAAAAATCCCTCGCGGTCAGCGAGGATCTCCTCGAGGAGATCGCCGACCTGCACCGCGATGTCGCCCGCCTCTCCGCCGAAAAGGACCGTATCATTCAGCTGAAGGTCACGCAGGCGGGGCTCTCCTATGAGCAGATGAAAAAGTCCTTGCAGGAGGAGCTACAGGCGGCGGCGAACGGGGACGAAAAAGAAGAGAAGAAGGACGAGAAGGCACTCTCCGCGAGATTTCAGCGCCTCTCTGCCGTGGACGAAAAATACGCGTTCTTCCACCCACCGATCTATCAGAACGACATCACCCTTTCGGGGTTGTGCGAGGAGTTGCGCAACTACGCCTGCTCGAACAACGGACTTTATTATGAACTGCGCACGATCCGCCTGATGATCGCGGGACTTGCCGCGACGAAGCTGATCGTCCTGCAGGGTATCTCCGGTACCGGTAAAACCTCGCTCCCCTATGTGATGGGCAAGTTCTTTGTGAACGACGCGACCATCGCTTCGGTACAGCCGTCCTGGCGTGACCGGAACGAGCTGTTCGGCTACTTCAACGAATTCACGAAAAAATTCAACGAGACTGAGGTTCTCCGCCGCATTTACGAGGCGGGATACAACGACGATCTCAACATCATCATTCTCGATGAGATGAACATCGCGCGCGTCGAGTATTACTTCGCCGAGATGCTCTCCATTCTCGAAATGCCCGATCCCGACGAGTGGAAGATCGAGCTCGTCCCCTCGACCTGGGAGGGCGACCCGAAGCATCTGGTCGGCGGCAGTCTGAAGATCCCGCAGAATGTCTGGTACATCGGCACCATCAACAACGACGACTCCACCTTCTCCGTCTCGGATAAGGTCTACGACCGTGCCTTTGTCATCAACCTCGATTCCAAGGGCGTGCCCTTCGAGGCACCCGTGACATCGACCCGCCGCGTGTCGTACAGCGAGGTCGAGTCCCTCTATGAGAAGGCGATCGCCGAGCACCCCGTCAGCGAGGAGATCCTCGAGAAGATCGAAAAGCTCGATCTCTATGTCATCGAAAAATTCCGCGTTGCCTTCGGTAACCGTATCATGAAACAGCTGAAGAAATTCGTCCCCGTCTATGTCGCCTGCGGCGGCGATGAGCTGGGCGGCGTCGATTATATCCTCGCGACGAAGGTCTTCCGCAAGTTCGAGAGTTTGAACCTCTCTCTGATCCGCGACGAGATCCGCCCGCTGATCACCACCATGGACGCCCTCTTCGGAAAGGGCACCATGCACGACAGTATCGCCTATCTCCAGATGCTCCAGAAGATGTATTGACGGCATACCCGTCCCAAAGTCCGGAGCCATGATCCCGCAAAGACATGCGCCCTGCCGTAAAGAAGGGCGGCATGCGGCGGACACCCGAGGGGGACTGCCGACGCGGCAGTCCCCCTGCCTTTTATAAAAAATGAAAAGAAAACTTTACGAAAGGAGGAACTCTCATGACAGATCCGACCGAAAACATGACGAAAGATACCGAGCAGAAGCCTTCCGACTGGGGCGACAAACTGCGCTTTGACCGTTCCTTCTACGCGAAGCTGATCCTCTCCGAAAAACCGGTCAAGGAATACTACGCCGAGATCGCCACCGAGCTTTTAAGCTACGAAAAGGTGCGCGCCACGATGAGCTGGGCGGGCGTCGGCTTTACGGCGGGACGCTCGCGCATCGCCTTCGCCGCCTTCCGCGGCAAGACGCTCTGTCTCTATCTCGCCCTTGATCCCGACACCCTCGCCGAGGGACGCTACAAGGCGCAGAATGTCGCCGAGGTCAAGGCGAGGGCGAAGACCCCCGCCATGTTCCGTATCCGCAGTGAGGGAGCGAAGAGAAACGCCCTCGCCCGCATCGCCGAGACGGCGGAGCACGCGGGGCTCACCCTGCGCGCCGAGCCGCCCGTCCCCGTGTCGGCAAAGGACTTTCCGCCCGACACCTTCGGCAACCTGATCGCCCGCGGGCTGATCCGCGTGCTCCGCAGAGAGAAGGGCGCCGTGCGCACCTTTTCCGCAAGAGAGGAAGAAGAGTCTTCCGCACTTTCCGAAGAGACTGCCGCTGTGGAAAAGATCCCCGGCACCTATGAGGACACCGTCGCGACGGCAGACGCTCTCTTGTCCCGTCACGGGGTCTACCGTGATCTGTCTCTTGCGCTCTCCGAGGGCGTCGGACAGGTCGAATTCACGAAAAAGCACATGCTCCGCGCCATCGACGAGATCTGGGTGCGCGCAGTGGAGGACGCGGTCGGCGCGCTCGACCGTCTGATCCGCAACCCGAACCATTTCATCGCCGAGACCGAAGAGGTTCTCCCGATTGAGATGACGAAGAAGATCACGGGGCGCTCGATCGCCCACCTCTCGCGGCATACGAACTATTTAAGCACCGACGACGGCGGGGGCATCACCCCGACGAAGATGCTGAACATCTTCCGCGACGATTCTCTTCTGACCTATGAGAACAAATTCTTAAATACCCTTCTGAACCGCCTCTACCTCC
>CALAFS010000211.1 GCA_937892405.1 uncultured Clostridia bacterium | reverse complement strand
TAAAAGAAAAAAGAAGAAAATATCCCCCCGTGCGCGCGGGCGGAAGCGTGATGTCTTCCCCGCCGATGGTGAGCGGCTCCTTCCCGAAAAAGAGAAAGACGGCAAGGTAAATCAGGGCGATCGAAAGGAGAAAAGGCGGCAGCATGGTGAGGAGAAATTCCCCGGTCGGAATATGATAATAAGAATAAAGATAAAGGTTCTGCGGATTGCCGAAAGGGGTGAGCATACCGCCGAGGTTCGCGGCGATGTTCTGCAAGATGAAGGTCAGCGCCATGTGCTTTCTCTGCCCCGTGGAATCCAGCACAAAGTAGCCGAGCGGGAGAAAGGTGAGGAGCGCCATATCGTTCGCGATCAGCATGGAGCCGAGGAAGGTAATGGACACGAGAGCGAAGACGGCGGTGCGCAGATTCCCCGCCATGCGGACAATCCGACGCGCCAGCGCGGTAAAAAAGCGGATATTCCGCAAGGCGCACACAACAGCAAGAGTGGAAAAAAGGCAGGTCAGCGTCTTGAAGTCAAAATAATCAAAATACGCAGCGTCGGGCGGAACAAAGCACGCCGTGATCCCCGCTGCAAGGAGCGCGGCCGAAAGGACAGGGTTCTTTTTGATAAAAGCAAAGGTTTTCCGCAAGGGAGCGGGCACGCGGCTTTTCTGCGGTAGATGTTCGGTTTCTGTCTGTGAGGCGGACACGGTGTCACCCTCTTTCTTAAAATTCCGAGGGGTATTCTATCACTTTTTCTCTCCCCTGTCAAGAAAAATCTTGCATTTTTTCATTTTGCGTGATATAATGACGGTGATAACGAAAACGCGGCGCCGAGCCCTCGCTTCCATGAGCGCCGACAGGCGCCCGCGAATATCATGCCGCAGAGCGGCAGGAGGACATAGGATGAAAAAACTGAATTCACAAATCAAAAAAGCAATGATCGCCGCGATCGCGGTCACGGTGCTCTTCGTGGCGGGACTGCCCGTGCTTCTTCTCGGAACATCGAAGGCGTTCGCCGTCGAGGGAATCAACACACTCTTCCTGGTTTCGGGCATCGTGTTGCTCGCCGGCGGGTTCTATGCCACGCCGATCCTCTGGATCGTCTACGGCGGAAAGAGGGAACTTCTCGGAATCGTCTCGGCGATCGAAAATCAGGGACTTTCCACGGTGGAAGCCCTCGCCTCCCACACACGCCTTGACGCCGAAACGGTGCGGGCAAAGCTCGACCTCTGCTTTTCCAAAGGATACCTTGACGGCTATATCCGCGACGGCGATACCCTGCGCCGTCCGAACCCCGAAGGGGAGCTCCACAGCGTGATCTGCCCCGCATGCGCCGCACGCTTTGAGTTCCGCGGCGAGAGCGGAAAATGCCCGTGGTGCGGCACAAGATACATTGCAGATAACGAAAAATGAAAAGAATTATTTACAAAAAGAGCTGTCATACAAAAGACAGCTCTTTTTTCGTTTCAAATCTCTCCAAAGACCGCCGCCCGAAAATTCCTCATAAAAAAGAAAAAGGCGAAGGGTGAAAATCACGCTTCGTCTTTGGCAATGTGCGCTTTGATAGCGGCGAAAGTCTCGTCGCTGATGACATGCTCCATCTTGCAGGCGTCTTCCGCCGCCTGCTCTTCCCCGACGCCGAGATGAATCAGCATCGCGGTGAGGACACGGTGCCTCTCGTAGATCTTCTCGGCGAGGGCACGCCCCGTCTCGGTCAAAGTGAGATAGCCGGCGCTGTCCATGTTCAGATATCCGCCGTTTTTCAGGAGTCCGACCGCACGGGAAACGCTCGGCTTGGAATACCCGAGCTCATCCGCCACATCGACCGAGCGGACATTGGGATTTTTCATAGAGAGACGGAGAATTGTCTCAAGGTACATCTCACCGGATTCCTGAATGTGCATGACTTCACCTGCTTTTTGATCTTTTCCTCTATTATATCATAGATTTTCCTCTTTGCAAGGGGAAAGGTGTGAATTTTTCCCGTTTTTATCGGAATTTTACGCGAATTTCTTGACTTTGTGAAAAATGGGTGCTATAATAGGTGCAACGGCAATGAAGGAAAGAGTATCCGCACGGATCCGTCCAGAGAGAGGCGCCACGGCTGGGAGCGCCCCCGGTAGGTGTGAGAGAAGACCGTTCCCGAGCCGCGGCGCGGAAAGTACAGTATGCGCCGCCGTCCCCCGCGTTAAGGGCTTTTGAGTGAAATTCAAGGTGGAACCGTGCTTTTTGCACCCTTGACGGTATTTTTACCGTCGGGGGTTTTATTTTTTATTGAAAATTATTTGTAAGGAGACTTCCGAAATGAAAGTGATCTACAACGACGGGCATGTCGCGGAATGTGCACCGGAAGAGGAATTGCATATCCTCCGTCACACCGCCGCCCATATCATGGCACAGGCGATCTCGCGTCTGTTCCCCGAGGCGGACTTCGCCTACGGCCCCGCGAACGAGAAGGGCTTCTATTATGATGTCGACCTCGGCGATACGAAGCTGACCGAAGAGGATCTTGCGAAGATCGAAGCCGAGATGAAGAAGATCGTCAAGGAAAACCTGCCGATCAAACCCTTTACCCTCCCCCGTGCCGAGGCGATCGCCCTCATGGAACAGCGCGGCGAAAAGTATAAGGTCGAGCACATCGGCGACCTGCCCGAGGACGCCGTCATCAGTTTCTATCAGCAGGGCGAATATATCGACATGTGCGTCGGCCCCCACCTCTGCTACACCAAGGCGCTGAAAGCCTTTAAGCTCCTCGGTCAGTCCGGCGCGTACTGGAAAAACGATAAGAACAATAAGATGCTGACCCGCGTGAAAGGCATCGCCTTCCGCACGCAGGACGAGCTTGACGAATACCTGAAGCAGATGGAAGAGGCAGAGCGCCGCGACCATCGCCGTATCGGTAAGGAAATGAAGCTCTTCATGCTCTGCGACGAGGCACCCGGCTTCCCCTTCTTCCTCCCGAAGGGCATGGCGATCAAGAACGCGCTGATCGACTACTGGCGCGAGATCCATACGAGAGAGCACTATGTCGAAGTCTCCACCCCGATGATTATGAACCGTCACCTCTGGGAGACGAGCGGTCACTGGGATCACTATAAAGACAATATGTATTCGACAATCATCGACGATGAAGTCTATTGCATCAAGCCGATGAACTGCCCGGGCGGCGTCATGGTCTACCGCTCCGAACCGCACAGCTACCGCGATCTGCCGATGCGTGTCGGCGAGCTCGGTCTTGTGCACCGCCATGAGCTGAAAGGTGCATTGCACGGGCTCTTCCGCGTGCGTTGCTTTACGCAGGACGATGCGCATATCTTCATGCGCCGTGAGCAGATCACCGACGAGATCGTCGGCGTCGTGCACTTAATCAACGAAGTATATCAGAAGTTCGGATTCAAGTATTTTGTCGAGCTTTCTACCCGCCCCGAGAACAGCATGGGCTCGGATGAGGACTGGGAGGCAGCGACGAACGGTCTGAAGAGCGCGCTCGAGTCGCTCGGTCTTCCCTATACGATCAATGAGGGAGACGGCGCGTTCTACGGCCCGAAGATCGACTTCCGCCTTGAGGACTCG
>CALAFS010000210.1 GCA_937892405.1 uncultured Clostridia bacterium | reverse complement strand
GATACCTCTCGGGTGAGAGCACCAATGACCAGAGAATCGACAAGATGGTCAGAGAAAGAAACCTCAAAGCACTCGCTTATGCGAAGGTCGAAGTGTATTATTTGTACTATCCCGACAACAACTCGGCATACAACTGGGCGAACGCGCAGGAAAAGATCGTGGAGGAAATCAAGTCCGGTTCGGCTTCTACCCCCGATATCTATTGTAACTTCGTTTACGATATGATGGTGGCGTCTCTGAAGGGCGTGTTCGCGAACCTCAAGACGACGAAGCGTGACAACTACTTCTCCTTCGCAAAGAACAGACTCTATGCGACCGAGGTCGGCGACAGCGAAGGTTACATGTATGAATACATGCAGTCCCTGACGCTGAACCAGCAGAAGATGTACCTTCTTTCTTCCGACTACTTCACCGACATGGTGCGTGCGTTCTTCGTTGTTCCCGTCAGCCGTTCTCTCTTCGAGTCTCTCGACCAGACCACGCTGACCGGTGACCTTAACGGCGACGGTACCGTCAATATCGATGACCTCTTCCAGCTCGTGAAGAATAAGGACTGGACTTATGACGCTCTTGCGAAGTATTCCGCGGCTGTATATCAGGCAGCGTCGGACAACACGACCGGTCAGAAGTCCATCAAGGACCGTCTCGGCTTTGCGGTTTCCACCTCTTCGGGTCTTTCGTCTTCGGGTCTTCTGTACACCACTTCGGTAACGATCATCAACCGTGAGTGGAACGAGGATAAGACGGATTCCGTCGATACCTACCCGATCCCCAATGACGATTTCGTCAACTTCTGCAACAAGCTTTCGCAGCTCTTCAAGTCCTCCGGCGTTCTTGCGATCAGCAACGCGGAGTCTTCGGCAGCCGGTCTTGCGAGCGACTCCCTTCAGGCGATTCGCGGCAGATTCACCGAGAATCAGATCCTGTTCGGCGGCGTTATCTGCGTCGGCTCTCTTGAGTATGATGCCTACCAGCTGATGAAAGAGGACGGCGGACTCGGCTTCGGCGTTGTTCCCGTTCCGCTTTACAAGCAGGATGCCGACCACACCGAGAACTACCTCACCCAGGTACATAACATCGGTCGTGTCGGTGCTATTGCGAACACCACGCTGAAGTTCAAGCAGTGCTCCGCGTTCCTTGACTATCAGTCGAGAAACTCCGAAGAGATCCTTGAGCAGTACTACAACACCACCCTGACCTACGGCGTTGCCGCCGGTGACGGTCTTGAGGGCAATGTTGACATGCTTCAGCTCATTCGTAGCAATGTCCGTTCTTCCTTCGATAAGGCGTTCGAGGATGCGATCGGCTTCTTCTACAAGAATGTCGACGCCGGCTCGGATTCCAACCGTTGGAACATCATGCTTCAGGCGGCAGGCTTCCAGCTTGACGATGCGGCGACCAAGTACAGAAGTGTTGCTGAGCTCAAACAGACCTACCTCACGCAGCTGAAGAACTCTCAGTACGGAGAACTTCCGGACTGAATACATAAGGAGAAACTGCAATGCGAAAACTGTTTCAATGTATGACCCTGCTCTTGCTCGTCGCGTCCATGCTTTTATCCATGGTGGCGTGCGGGCTCGAAAAGCCGAAGGATCCCGATCCGATTGAACCGGGGATCTACACCTTGAGCGCGGCATATGATGTCGCGGTGAAAAACGGCTTTGAAGGTACCCTCGCGGAATTTATGGAGGCGATCCGCGGACTCGCCATTGAATTCCGCACGACCGACGCTGTGATCCAATGGCGTTACGATGGGACAAGCGCATGGTATGATCTTGTCACCCTTGCCAAACTTGTCGGTCCGAAGGGCGAAAAAGGCGACAAGGGTGACAAGGGCGAACAGGGTGAAAAAGGCGATACCGGCGCCACAGGTCCTAAGGGTGACCAAGGCGAAAAAGGTGACACCGGAGCCACGGGTCCTAAGGGTGATCAAGGCGAAAAGGGCGATACCGGTGCCACGGGTCCCAAAGGTGATCGTGGCGAGAAAGGTGATACCGGTGCCACTGGCAGAGGAATCCTGAAAGTCGAAGTCATCGACGGCGCACTTTGGATTACCTATACCGATGATCCCGAACATCCTGTGAAGGTTGGCGAGATCGGCGAGCGGGAAGTATCTCCCGAAGGACTGGATTTTTATCCGCTTCCTGACGGTACATATGGCGTCATGGGAGGGAAGACCGCATTTCTTGAAAAGATCACCATTCCCGCAACGCATAACGGAAAAGCCGTTACAAGAATTCTCCCCCGCGCGTTCTACGGGTTTACGAATCTGACGGACATCGTCCTCGCTGACGGCATAACCGACATGCAGATCGACGAGCACGCCTTCGACGGATGCACATCACTAAAGAATTTCAGTCTTCCGAACAGCATCACGGACATTGACATCGATTGGACATCGTTTTTGAATTGTACGCAGATTCAGCTGACGATGGAAGAAAATATCGGCTATTTCGGAAACGCGGAGAATCCGTATCTGCTCTTGGTCATAGCAACCGTGCAGGATGCCGGATCTTATACCATTCATGAAGGAACGAAGATCATCGGGGAAAGAGCGTTTTTGGATTGCAAAAATATTCGGAGCATCACGATCCCGAATGGTGTGACAAGGATAAAAGACGGTGCATTTTGGAATTGTACGAATCTTGAGAGCGTGACGCTCCCGAGCAGCGTGGTGGAAATTGGCGAGCAGGCGTTTGAAAATTGCTCGTCCTTAATCAGTGTCAATCTGCCGAACAGCATCGAGAGCATCGGCGCCTACGCATTTCACGGTTGCTACGCCGCGGAGTATATTCAGGTGCCGCAAGGCGCGACGGTAGGAAACCAAGCCTTCACCCGCCACATCGCAAAATGCGACAGAGACGGGTGTGATATCTGCAATTTGTCCTGCACGCATGTCGACACCGACAAAAACGGGCAGTGTGACATCTGCCGCGCGATACTAAGCACACACATCGATGCGGACGGCGACGGCAAGTGCGACAAGTGCGGCAAGGACATGGGCACAAAACCCGATGACTCTGGCGATGATACCAACTTCGACTGGGACACCACCAACCTGTTCTTCCGTATGACGAACAGCTCGAACAACCAGGAGCTTCCTTCGGGTTGTGAGAGATACCTCTCGGGTGAGAGCACCAATGACCAGAGAATCGACAAGATGGTCAGAGAAAGAAACCTCAAAGCACTCGCTTATGCGAAGGTCGAAGTGTATTATTTGTACTATCCCGACAACAACTCGGCATACAACTGGGCGAACGCGCAGGAAAAGATCGTGGAGGAAATCAAGTCCGGTTCGGCTTCTACCCCCGATATCTATTGTAACTTCGTTTACGATATGATGGTGGCGTCTCTGAAGGGCGTGTTCGCGAACCTCAAGACGACGAAGCGTGACAACTACTTCTCCTTCGCAAAGAACAGACTCTATGCGACCGAGGTCGGCGACAGCGAAGGTTACATGTATGAATACATGCAGTCCCTGACGCTGAACCAGCAGAAGATGTACCTTCTTTCTTCCGACTACTTCACCGACATGGTGCGTGCGTTCTTCGTTGTTCCCGTCAGCCGTTCTCTCTTCGAGTCTCTCGACCAGACCACGCTGACCGGTGACCTTAACGGCGACGGTACCGTCAATATCGATGACCTCTTCCAGCTCGTGAAGAATAAGGACTGGACTTATGACGCTCTTGCGAAGTATTCCGCGGCTGTATATCAGGCAGCGTCGGACAACACGACCGGTCAGAAGTCCATCAAGGACCGTCTCGGCTTTGCGGTTTCCACCTCTTCGGGTCTTTCGTCTTCGGGTCTTCTGTACACCACTTCGGTAACGATCATCAACCGTGAGTGGAACGAGGATAAGACGGATTCCGTCGATACCTACCCGATCCCCAATGACGATTTCGTCAACTTCTGCAACAAGCTTTCGCAGCTCTTCAAGTCCTCCGGCGTTCTTGCGATCAGCAACGCGGAGTCTTCGGCAGCCGGTCTTGCGAGCGACTCCCTTCAGGCGATTCGCGGCAGATTCACCGAGAATCAGATCCTGTTCGGCGGCGTTATCTGCGTCGGCTCTCTTGAGTATGATGCCTACCAGCTGATGAAAGAGGACGGCGGACTCGGCTTCGGCGTTGTTCCCGTTCCGCTTTACAAGCAGGATGCCGACCACACCGAGAACTACCTCACCCAGGTACATAACATCGGTCGTGTCGGTGCTATTGCGAACACCACGCTGAAGTTCAAGCAGTGCTCCGCGTTCCTTGACTATCAGTCGAGAAACTCCGAAGAGATCCTTGAGCAGTACTACAACACCACCCTGACCTACGGCGTTGCCGCCGGTGACGGTCTTGAGGGCAATGTTGACATGCTTCAGCTCATTCGTAGCAATGTCCGTTCTTCCTTCGATAAGGCGTTCGAGGATGCGATCGGCTTCTTCTACAAGAATGTCGACGCCGGCTCGGATTCCAACCGTTGGAACATCATGCTTCAGGCGGCAGGCTTCCAGCTTGACGATGCGGCGACCAAGTACAGAAGTGTTGC
>CALAFS010000209.1 GCA_937892405.1 uncultured Clostridia bacterium | reverse complement strand
AGAGCAACACGCTCTTCTACATCGGCAATGCGTCGACGCCGATGAGCGACGGGAACGATCTGCTCGCGGACAGAAAAGCGAATGCGAAGAAAGCCACCGTGGCCGATACGCTCTCCACTTATACTTATGTTTTCAATACAAACAACCCGCTCTTTGCGGATAAGAATGTGCGTCTCGCTCTCTCCCTCGCGCTTGACCGTGAGGCGATGGCGGAGGCAGTGACCTTTGCCAAGGCGGCGACCGGCTTCCTTCCCGACACCGTGATCGACACCGCGACGGGGAAGAAGTTCCGCACGGACGCCCTTCTCGGCACGGGTGCCGACCTCACTGCTGCGAGAGAGGCACTTGCCAAGGCGGAGATCCCCGCAGGTACCGCCCGCGCCTTTACCCTGACAGTGAATGACGACGCGGAGAACCGCGCCCTTGCCGCCCTTGCGAAAGCGGCGTGGGAAGAGCTTGGCTTCAGCGTGACGATCAAATATGCGGAACCCGTGACCAACTCGGTGTACGATGTTTCGACGGGTGAGCGTCTGACCATCACCGACTCCGGCATGCAGACCCTTGTAAAAGAGGCGTCGGTCGGAAAGGCTGACTTTGATGTCATGGGCATTGAATGGCAGATGTATTCGAGAGATGCACTCGTCGCACTTTCCGCCTTCACCTCCGACATGAACGGAAACGGCACCGCCGATCTCGGCGGCAATCCTTCCGCCCGTAAGAACATCAGCGGCTACACGAGCGAGGCTTACGATAAGCTGATTCACGACGCCTATGCCCTTGCCACCAAGGATAAGGGACGCGCTGATCTTCTTCGCTCGGCAGAGAAGGTGCTTCTCGAGGATATGCCGGTGATCCCCGTCCTCTACGGACAGAATTTCGCTTACATCAGCAATCAGCTCTCCGGCGTGAAGACGGACGCTTACGGCAACTTCTCCTTCACGAAGGCGTCGCTGAAGGACTACCGCAACCGCTTCATCGAGGCGGACTGACAACCTTTCCGAAAACCATGAAGAAAACGAAAAACTTCCGTCTGCGCACCCTGACGGATATCAAGGTCTTTCTCCTGTTTTTGCTCGAGAAGATCGCGTATCCGATCGACAAGACGACCTTGATGCGTATCATCGCGGAGAACACCTACATGCTCTCCTTTGAGTATGAGGTAGCGTTCTCGGAGCTTGTCGATGACGGACATCTCTATACCGACACCGTGGACGGCGAGACCTACTACATGATCTCGAAGAGCGGGCGCATGATCGCCTCCGAGCTCTACGACACATTGGATCCCGCCTTCCGCGAGAAGAGTCTGAACGCCGCCGCAAAATATCTGTCTCTCGCGAAAAGAGAGGCGAACATTACCTCTTCCGTGACGAAACTCGCGGACGGGCGCTATGCCGTGAATCTTGTTGTCTCGGACGCCGTGGGCGAACTCATGAACACGACGCTGACCTTTTCTTCGGAGGGGGAGGCGGAGGAGGCGCGCCGCAACTTTGAGGCAAAGCCGGATGACATCTATCGGGGCATTCTCTTCGCCACCACACAGAAAATCGCATATTTAAGATAAGCAAACCGCCGGAGGTGCCGTCAGCACCTCCGGTGGTTCTTTCGCCTCTTTCAAAAGTCCGACGGGCAGGGAACCTTAAAAAGACGGCTTTGCCCGATGGAAAAGCCTTTGATACAGGGGATCGGAGCGACGGCTTTTTGAGGCATCGGTCGTGTCGGATGGTGACGGAAGGGGAAGATACGGGACGATTTTTTCGTCACTTTTTCGGGTCCGCTTCCCGTTTTTGCCCGAAATTGAAAAAAAGTTTCACAAAAACAAATTTTTTTTAACAAAACACTTGACAAATATTTATAAAACGGTATAATAGTAGGTAGAGAAAAAGAAAGAGAAACGAAGATGCGTTCCTACAGCGATCCTGAGATCAATGCGCTGATCCGATCCGTCAGGGAAGGGAGCGACGAGGCGTTCGCCGAGTTGACCCGTCTCTACATGCCGATGCTGACCGCTTCGGCAGAGGACATCTGCCACGGGAAGCTTCCGTTTGCGGAGGCGCTCGCGGAGGCACAGATTGCGCTGCACAATGCCGCGCTCGGTTATCGGACGGAGCAGAGCGGCGTATCCTTCGGTCTGTATGCGAAGATCTGCGTTTGCCGTCGGCTGGCTTCGGCGGTGCGGCGGGAACAGTCGCTGACGAATTCTCTTGACACGCTGGACGATGAGGCGGTCGCTGTGCCCGACGGTATTGAGGCGGCGCTCCTTCGCGATGAGGCGTATGCGGCATTGCTCCGGCGGATCCGGGCGCTTCTTTCCGCGTATGAGTATCGCGTGTTTCTTCTTCTCTGTGTTCATGGCTATTCCGTTTCTTTGGCGGCAGAGATGCTCGGACGGGACGAGAAGTCGGTGGGAAATGCGAGAGATCGCCTTTTTCAGAAGCTTCGCGCTCATAAAGAACTTCTGCACGAGGAGAACGATTAGTATCTATATGCCCAGGTAGCTTAAGGGAGAGCGTTGTTTACAAAGGCGTCGGTTGGAATCCGTCACGGGCAAAAATTACCTAATTTAAGCGAGGAAAAAAGGAACCATGTACCAGGACAAGACATTGAAGTGCAAGGACTGCGGCAATGATTTCGTGTTCACCGCAGGTGAGCAGGAATTCTACGCATCGAAAGGCTTTGAGAACGAGCCCCAGAGATGTAAAGAATGCCGTGCCGCAAGAAAGAACGCGAGCCGTGGCACCAGAGAGATGTTCAGTGCGGTTTGCGCGAAGTGCGGCAAAGAGTGCCAAGTGCCCTTCAAGCCGACCGAAGGCAAGGCGGTTTACTGCAGCGAGTGCTTCGCCGCAATGAGAAACGCCTGATCTCTCTCCAGTGGAAAACGAGCATTTTCGAGCAGAAAATGCTCGTTTTTCGTAGCACGGCTTTTTTTGCATTTGTCGCCTTGCGGGAACGAAAGTACCGAAAAACGAGAGATTGATATAAGTGCGAAAACGACGGAAGAACGGAAGGCGTTTTTGTATATCCTTCACCCAGAATCTTCTACATAGCATTTTGACCGATCTCACGCTCCGATGCACTACATATATCCCTTTGCGTATCCGATGGCAATAAAGGACGGTAAAGGGGAGAAAAGCAAATTTATATTTGCATTTATTCCGCTTTTGATAATATATGACACTCCGCCGTATAGATATCTTCATGTATTGTGCGGCTATGACAAGACAAGAAAGGAACCGAATCCGTGAAAACAAAGAAAATGAGCAAAAAAACGAAGATCGCGCTGTTTGTCACACTCGGCGTTGTGGCTCTGCTCGTGATCGCCGCGATCGTGATGTATTCCGTGTATGCCGCCTCTCCTCTCCCGATGGCGGAGCGCTTTCAGCGCGCGGTGGAGGAAAACGACAGTGCCGCGTTCTATGACTGCATCGACCCCGATGCACGCGTTTCGGTGCGGAGAATTCAGATGGTGACGGGGGCATCGCTCTCCCGCTTGGTTCAGTACGCGACGAACACCACCGAATATGACACCGAAGAGAAAATCACCTATCGTCTGACCGATTACAGGCGCACGGGAGACGCCGCCGTGCTCACTCTTCGCGCGTCTGCCGCGGACGGGCGGGAATGGGACGCGACGCTGTCCGCCGTCCGGAGAAGCGGAGAGTGGTATGTTGCCATAAAATCCGCCGACGCCTCGTAATCGGGGAGCGACCGGAGCGGGACGGCATCCGACGGTAGAGATACAGAGAAATCGCGGTTTCCGCCTGTGAGCGGGAACCGCGATTTTCGCGTTCTCCGGGAAAAAGAGAATTTTTTCGCTTTCCCTCTATACAAAAAGAAAAAAATATGTTATAATAAGTCAAAAAGAATCGACCGATCCCGAAGATCTCCGTGAGAGATACGCCCGCGCGTATCTCTCACGGAGAAGAAAGCGAAAAAATATGGACAGAAAAGACAATAATTTCAGAAAAGGAAAAGGCGACAGACCGCGCCGTCCTTATCTCTCCCACCGTCCCGCGCAGGAGCGCCCGCAACCCGAGGAAGTGCCGGAAAATGTGATTTTCGGCAGAAATGCGGTGCGCGAGCTTCTCGCAAGCGAGCGGGACATTGATAAAATCTATATTCAGGCAGGGGAGCGGGAAGGCTCTGTCTGCGTCCTCGTCGGTGAGGCGGGGGCGAGAAAGATCCCGATTCACGAGGTCGAAAGACAGAAGCTCGATCAGCTCTCGGGGCACGGCGCCCATCAGGGGATCGTCGCCTTTGCCGCCGAGCGCAATTACAGATCTCTCGACGAGATTCTCGCCTATGCCGCCGAGCGCGGGGAAGCGCCCTTCCTTATTCTCTGCGACGGAATCGAGGACCCCGGCAATCTCGGCGCCCTGATCCGCAGTGCGGAATGTCTCGGCGCGCACGGCGTCGTGATTCCGAAGCGACGCGCCGTCGGTCTCAGTGCCACGGTGGCAAAAGCGTCGGCGGGCGCGATCGAATATATGCGGGTCGCGAGGGTGACCAACCTCGCGCAGGCGATCGACGAACTGAAAGAAAAGGGCGTCTGGATTTACGGCACCGACATGGGCGGCGCATCGTATGACGGCGTGGATTTTCACAGCGCGGTGGCACTCGTCCTCGGCAGTGAGGGGAGCGGCATGACCCGCCTCGTCAGAGAAAAGTGCGATTTTACCGTGTCCATTCCCATGTGCGGACACATCGATTCGATGAATGTTTCCGCGGCGGGCGCCGTCATCATGGCGGAGGTCGCAAGACAGCGCCGCGCAGAATAAAATTTCCCCGATCCCGAGAAAGAAAGGAGAGAACGATCCATGGCAGACAATCGGGAAAAACCGACCGAGCAGATCGAAGATATTCTGAATCAAATCAAAGAAGAATACAAAGTCGGCGCCATCACGGAAACCAAAAACGAAGAGGGCGCGACGGAGTTCGTATTCCGCGAAGAGCCGCACGGACTCGTATTTGAAGAGGAAAAACCGACCGCTTCGCCTCTTCTTGAGCATGAGAAAAATGCGCCGAAGGTAGAGGAGAGCGTTCTCGTCGACCCGGAAAAAGATAAAAAGAAGAAGGAGACACCTCTTCCCGCAGGGGAGGAGTTCCTCGTTCCGGAGAACTTCAGCGTCAACGAAAAATACAATACCCCGGTTGCCGAAGAGGATCGCCCGCGTATCTGGACGACCTATCTTCCGCGCTTTACCGAGGTCAGCGAAAACTACCGCATGGTGAACGATCCGCGCCCGCGCACGGGTACCGGATCTTCGGTGAGCCGGACGCCGCATAAGGCGTCCCCCTCCGATCCCACCGCGGAGAACGATACGGCACCCGTCGCCGAGGCGAAGGAAGTCAATGTCAGCGGTCCGAACCCCGATCCCGAGTCCAATCCGATCCGCCTGACAAAACCGACGGTAAAGCCGGAGGACAAAGAGCCGAAGCCCGAGCCGACCCTTGAAGAAGAACGGGCAAAGATCCGGGAGATCATCGGCGACGAGCGCATGACAAAAGCGGAGGAACCGAAGCCCGGCGAAGCGGCGCCCGAAAAAAAGGAAGAGCCTCATACCGTCTACGACATGCCCGACCCGAAGAGAACGCCTACCGTGATGGAATACGGCGTGAGTGACATCTACGGCGAAAAAATCTCTTCGCCGAAAGAAGAGGAGCCACTCAGCATTCTCTCACCGGAAGGGAAGAACAAAAAAGGAAAGAGCTCGGATTATACGAGCTTCTCCCAGCGCTTTGCCTTCAAGGATCGTTTTGTCGACGCCATCGCGTCCCTGCGTGTGCGCTTTATTGCCGCCGCAGTGCTGACGGCGATTCTCCTCCTGCTGGAAAACCTCGGGGCGGTCGGCGTGGATCCCGTACGGCTTCTGCACCTCTCCTCTCTGCCCGGGGCACTGGCACTTCTTGATCTTGAGTTTATCGTCTGCCTGTTCGCCCTGAGCCTTCCCGAGACGGTTGCCGCGGTGCGCTCTCTTCTTGTCGGACGGGCAAAGTGCGAGCTGTTTC
>CALAFS010000208.1 GCA_937892405.1 uncultured Clostridia bacterium | reverse complement strand
TTTTTCCCTGCTTATTTTTCCGTGCGCGAGGTTTTGTTTCGGTTGCCGCTTGTGCTGACGTAAAGGAGGCAAAAAAGCCCGAAGGAAATAACTCCTTCGGGCAATCATGGAGACGAGGGGGCTCGAACCCTTGACCTCACGGATGTGAACCGTACGCTCTGACCAACTGAGCTACGCCTCCGAAAAATTCTCCGACCGGAGTCGGAGAATGGTGGACCTGGTGGGATTCGAACCCATGACCTCTGCGTTGCGAACGCAGCGCTCTCCCAACTGAGCTACAAGCCCGTGCACGGTGATACCACCGTTCTCTTTTCGTACGGGACGGAAAAGAGGTGAGTTTTCACGGTTCCTTTTTCTCTTATCCTTTCGGGGAAGGGAATAGAAAGTGAAGAGTGAAAAGTGAAAAGTGAAGAGGTAAAAATTCTCTTTCCCTGTGCTCACGAGAATTTTTGGTGGAGCATAGGGGATTCGAACCCCTGACCTCAACACTGCCAGTGTTGCGCGCTCCCAACTGCGCTAATGCCCCGAACATATGCTATTTTACCATAGTCGCAGAGCTTTGTCAAGGGGGTATTTGCAATTTTTCGTATTTGTTGCGCTTTCGCTTCGGCGTGAAAAGACAATTCCCGAAAGAAAAAGTCTCCATATCTATAAAAGTATCATTTCTTTTTTTCGGTTTTGTCCGCCGTCTTTGAACAAACCGTTTCCTTTCTGAATGATGCGCACGCCTTTTCGTCAAGAAGGCGCATGAGGTCGCCTTTCGGTACGCAAAATCTGAATAAAAATTCGTTATCTCTTGCATTTTTATGAGAAAGGTATTGACAATCCGGAGGAAAAGGGGTACAATAGGTAGCATATTTATCATCAACGGAAGGAACATCGTATGGAATTCTCTGTGAATCACCCGATCCTCTTCGTCCTGGTCGGGGTCATCATTCTCGCCGTTCTCGCACAATCGGTCTTCTTTCTTGTCAGAGCGCTGAAAAGGGCGAAGGCGCTCGGCATGAAAAGGGAAGTGCTGAAAAAGACGATCACCTCCGCCGCGATTTTCACCATCGCTCCCGCGGTCGCGATTTTAGTCGGTGTCATCTCTCTTTCCAAGAGTCTCGGCATTGCTCTCCCGTGGCTCCGCCTCTCGGTCATCGGCTCTCTCAGCTATGAGACGGTCGCCGCCGGCGCCGCGCTTGAGGCGCTCGGACTCGGCACCGATGTCACGCTGACCAACGCATCGGACTATGTGACCGTCGCCTTCGTCATGACCTTCGGCATTCTGATCGGTCTGATCCTTGTCCCTCTTCTTACGAAGAAGATCCAGTCGGGGATGGTGAAGATGGAGACAAAGGATAAGCGGTGGGGCGAGATCTTCAACAACGCGATGTTCCTCGGTATGATTTCCGCCTTCCTCGGCTATATCTTCTGCGATGTCACGAACCTTTTCTCGGGGGATGTCTCCTGTCTTGTACCGGTGCTCGTCATGTTCACCTCCGCTCTCGTCATGACGGTGTGCGGTCTTATCGCGAAGAAGTGCGGACAGCGCTGGATGCAGGATTACGCCCTGCCGATCAGCCTCATCGCCGGCATGGCGTCTGCCATTCCGTATACCAACTGGTTAGGCTGAGAAAGGAGAAATTATCATGAACGAAGAAAAGAAAACCCTCCTCTCCTCCCCCTACATGCAGAGCGTCCATCGCGCGGGCAGAATCTGGGGGATTGTTCTGTTTGTCCTGATCCTCGCGTTTCCCTTTGCCGTCGCTCTGATCTTCGGCGCTCTTCCCGAATGGGGTGCTCTCGCAAAGGGAGCGATCGCCGTCGTCCCGATGTATTGGGCGGTCGGGATCGTCGAGATATTCACCTATGTGCCGATGCTCGGCGCGGGCGGCGCTTATCTCTCCTTTGTCACCGGCAACATCTCGAACCTGAAGCTCCCGTGTGCTCTCGACGCCATGGAGCGCGCGGAGGTGAAGCCGAGCAGTGAAGAAGGGGAGATCATCTCCACGATTTCAATTGCCGTATCCAGCATTGTGACAACTTTTATTATCATTTTAGGTGTATTGCTCATCATTCCGCTCTCTCCGATCCTCGAGTCCGAGGCTCTGAACGCCGCGTTCGCACAACTTCTGCCTGCGCTCTTCGGCGGTCTTGCGGTCGTCTTCATCGCGAAGAATCCGCGGCTTTCGATCGGTCCCGTTCTCCTGATGTTGGTGCTCTTTATTGCGATCCCCGCGCTGAATGCCGGAACCGTCGGTCTGATGGTGCCCGTCGGCGTAATCTTCACCCTCATTTATGCCCGTATATTATATAAGAAAGGTTGGCTTTGATCATGATCGTTCTTTGGATTCTCCTCGGACTTCTCGTTCTTTTCCTCGCCGTAATTCTTATCCGCACCCTCCTTTTCCGCCCCGCGAAAGAGACGCGGGAGGCTCCCGAGCCCGTCGACTTTGACCGCGAGGGCGCCGTCCTGGCTCTTCAGGCACTTGTCAGATGCAAGACCGTCTCCCGCTACGACCACGCGGAGGAGGATGACGCCGAGTTTGAAAAACTCATCTCCCTTCTTCCGACCCTTTATCCTCATGTCATGGAGTCTCTGACTCTTACCCGCATGGACGACCGCGCACTTCTTTTTCACTGGAAGGGGAAGAGCGCCGGGGATCCCGCCGTTCTGATGGCGCACTACGATGTCGTACCGGTCGATGAATCCGGGTGGCAGAAGCCGCCCTTTGACGGTATCATCGAGGACGGCGTCCTCTGGGGACGCGGAACGCTGGATACCAAGGTGACCTTCAACGGTGTCCTCTACGCCGCCGAACAGCTCCTGAAAACAGGCTACACCCCCGAGCATGACATTTACTTCGCCTTCTCGGGCGGGGAAGAGGTCAACGGCGACGGTGCCCGCCATATTGTGAATTATTTCAAAGAGCAGAATCTTATCCCCTCTCTCGTCGTGGACGAGGGCGGTGCCGTGGTGGAGGGTGTCTTCCCGGGTGTGAAACAGCCCTGCGCCCTGATCGGTATCGCCGAGAAGGGAATGATGGATATCCGCTATTCGGTGAACAGCGCGGGCGGTCACGCCTCCGCACCGAAGCCGCATACGCCCGTCGGTGTCCTCTCCCGTGCCTGCACCCGTGTGGAAGGGCACCCCTTCCGCTTCCACATCACGAAGCCGGTCGCCGAGATGTTCGATACCCTCGGCAGACATTCGGGCTTTGTCTACCGCATGATTTTTGCGAACCTTTGGTGCTTTGCTCCCGTTCTTGACCGTCTGTGCAAGAAGAGCGGCGGTGAGCTGAACGCTCTCATGCGCACGACCGTCGCCTTCACCCGCATGAAGGGAAGCGACGCGTCGAATGTCATTCCCCCCACCGCCAGCATGGTGTCGAATATCCGCCTGAATCCCATGGACACGATGGCGTCCGGCATGGACTACCTCGAAAAGACCATCGCCGATCCCTCGGTGAAGATCGAGAAAATTCAGGGCATGGATCCGAGCCGTATCTCCGAGACCGACTGCGACGCCTATCGCAAGGTCGCCCGCGCCGTCGGCGATACATGGCAGGGGACGATCGTCTCGCCCTACCTCATGGTGCAGTGCTCCGACAGCCGCCACTGGGGCGTCCTCTCGGATAAGGTCTACCGCTTCTCCGCGATGGATCTTACCGCCGAAGAGCGCGGCACCATTCACGGCAACAACGAGCGGATCCGCACCGAAGTGGTCGGACGCGCCGCGGAGTTCTTCCTCCGCCTGATGAAACAACTCTGACGACAAGAAAACTTTACAAAATCCGCCTGCAAGGTTTGAATAAAGCCTTGCGGGCGGATTTTTTGCCTTTTGCAATACCGTTCGCCCGGAAGCGCAAAGGACGCGGAAACGACGCGTAGAAGCAGGAGCGGTTTTGTTGATTTTTCAAAAAAGAAACCATGTGCGTACTCTGCCGCCGCCGCGCCTTTTTGGCTTCTTTTCCCGATGTTTGAGAGGGGACTTTGTCGGGTATACTGTGAGACGGTCCCGCAATCCGAACTTCAATAAAAATTCACTTCTTTTCGCGCGAAAAAATCTTGACACACACGGAAAATTATGGTATGATATTATCGGAGAAATTTGAAAGTATTTTGCAAAAAATATGTAAGGAGGATCCCCTATGCCGCGAATACTGGCCGAAAAACTCAAAGAATCCGCGACCTCAATCCTGCCGATCGGCGCGATTGTCCTGCTCCTCGCACTGACGATTGCTCCGCTGCCGTCGGGGACATTTCTGCTCTTCGCCTTCGGCGTCGTTTTTCTGATCCTCGGTATGGCGATTTTCACGATGGGCGCCGAGATGTCGATGCAGCCCCTCGGTACGAAGATCGGTACCACCGTCGCCTCGACGGGAAAAATCTGGCTCATCTCTCTCATCAGCTTTATCATCGGCGTCGTCGTTACGGTGTCCGAGCCGGATTTGCAGATCCTTGCCAATCAGATCTCCGATGTGCCGAACTGGCTTCTGATTATCACGGTTTCGGTCGGTGTCGGTATCTTCCTTGTCATCGCCCTTTTACATATCGTTTTCAGTATCCCTCTGACCCTTCTTCTGACGGTCTTTTATGCGCTCGCCTTTGTGCTTTGCCTCTTCGTTCCCGAGACGCTGTACGCGATCGCCTTCGACTCGGGCGGAGTCACTACGGGACCGATGACCGTTCCCTTTCTGATGGCGCTCGGTGCCGGTGTTTCTTCCGCGAGATCGAAGCAGGGAAGAGACGACTCCTTCAGTATCATCTCTCTTTGCAGCATCGGTCCGATCCTCTCGGTGCTGATCCTCGGCATCTTCGTCGAGATCGGCGGCGGAGAGTATGTCTTTGAGACTCCGACGCCTGTCGTCGATACCCGCGAGGGTGTCCTCCGTTATCTTGAGGGACTCGGCGAATATGCCATGGAGGTCATGCAGGCGCTCCTGCCGATTATCGTCTTCACCGTGATCTTCCAGCTTGTCACCCACGCCTTCGGCAGAAAACAGCTGATCCGTATCGGCGTCGGTATCCTCTATACCTTCCTCGGTCTGACCGTCTTCCTCGCCGGTGCGAACATCGGCTTTATTCCGATCGGTTATACTCTCGGTTCCGATCTTGCCGGTGTCGGCTCGGGACTTGTCCTGATCCCCGTCAGTATGCTTCTCGGCTTTTTCATCGTCAAAGCGGAGCCGTCGGTCTATGTTCTCAACAAGCAGGTCGAGCATATGACGGCGGGCGCCATTTCCGGGCGCACCCTCGGTCTCGGTCTGTCTCTCGGTGTCGCGTCGGCTCTCGGACTCTCCGTCCTCAGAATTCTGACGGGGATTTCCGTGATGTATATCCTGATTCCCGGTTACGCTATCGCGATTCTCCTTTCCTTCTTCGTACCGAAGATCTTTGTCGGTATCGCCTTTGATTCGGGCGGTGTCGCGAGCGGTACGATGATGAGCGCGTTCGTCCTTCCCCTCGCGATCGGTGCCTGCACCACCCTCGGGGAGAATGTCATGACACAGGCGTTCGGCTGTGTCGCTCTCGTCGCTCTGACGCCGATCATCTCCCTTGAGATCTGCGGCTGGGTCTATGTCAGAAAACAGAAAAAGAGTGCGAAGCGCTTTATCTCCGAGCAGGAGACTTTCATTGATTACGATACCGCCTATGATCCGGCGGAAGCCCTGTGACTCCGCCCCGCAGATTCCCGCGGCAATTCGGGATTTTATTAAGAAAGGAAACGCCCTCCCGTCCCCCTCTTTCCGAAACGGGAGTGCCAAGGTGATATCATGGCAAAAAGAAACGAAGCCTACGATCGTCGGGTAAAGCTCCTTGTCGGCATCATCGCGAAGGAAGACGAGATTGCCTACACCGACGCCTGTAACGAGTGCTGTACGGCACTTCATGTCTCTGGGCTGTGCAACGGTACCGCCCGCACGAGTTACCTCAGCTACTTCGGTCTCGACGAGATCGAGAAACGGATTATCTTCACCCTGATTCCCGACAGTGCCGAGAAGGCGGTTCTCT
>CALAFS010000207.1 GCA_937892405.1 uncultured Clostridia bacterium | reverse complement strand
CTCTTCCGCGCTTCTCTTGCCGACCTCGGGGTAGGAGCCTGCACCCTTACCTTTGGTGATCTTCTCGCCGATGACGAGTTTCTTTGCCGCGCAGGAAGTGTTCAGCACCTGGCTGTCCGTGTTGACGGAGATAAATTCCACGCCGCGGATATTGGTCGAAATCATGCGGTTGACCGCGTTGTTTCCGCCGCCGCCGACACCGATGACTTTTATATTTACACCATTCTCAAAAACCGGTTCAAAATCGAATTCCATTTTCGTATCCTCCATGAAATGTCTATATCTGTTTGCATATGGGTGCAAAAATTGCAGAATTTTAGCTGAATACTACACCATATTTATTATATATAGATTTTTAATCTTTTTCAATAGATTTTACGAAAATCTTTTATTGTTCACAAATATAAATACTTATAAATATTTATTTTAAGGCAGAATATAGTAAAAACGAAAAATCGGTCACAAAATCGACGCCCTACCGCGATTTTTCTCCCGCCGCGGCGGATTTTAAGATTTTTGCGATTTTTTCCGCCGCACCGGGCATGGCAAAGCGCGCAATTGCACGCGACATGGAAAGGCGGCGCGCGGCGTCCGTCTCGAGGAGCCTCACGGCATCGGTCAGAGATTTTTCGGAAAGCTCCGTCTCTTCGATGAGAATTGCCGCTCCCGCGTCGGAAAGATGCTTTGCGTTTTTATATTGGTGGTTTTCCGTGACATTCGGCGAGGGGATCAGTATGGCGGCACATTCCGCCACCGCGAGCTCGGAGAGCGTCATCGCGCCGGCACGGGAAATGACGATATCCGCCGCCCGCATGAGGCGAGGCATGTCGTCGATATACGGCAGAATCCGGCAGTTGCCGCCCCCTTTTGTAAAACGCTTGTATTTTTCGGGCAGAGAGGAGAAATAGCGTTCTCCCGTCGCATGGATATGAAGAATTTTCTTTTGTTCCGAGGAGTCCTCCGCGAGAAAGGAGAGCAAAAGCTCGTTCATTCGCTCCGAACCGAGACTTCCGCCGAAGGAGAGGATCATGAGCCTGTCTGGCGGAATTCCGAGTCTGCGCTTCTCTTCCTTCTTCGACCGCTCGCAAAAGCCGCGGCGCACCGGGTTTCCGACAACTTCCGTGTGCACGCTGGCAGGGAATGCTCCCTCGCTTCCCGGTACCCCGAGCAGAACCGCTTCACACCTTGCCGCAAGGCGTCTTGCGGCAAGCCCGGGCGCCGCATTGGATTCGTGGAGAAAAACAGAAATTCCGCGTCTTGCTCCGACATGCAGAATCGGGTAGGATACATAGCCTCCCGTTCCGAGAATAACCGCGGGACGCTCTTCGTCGAGAATCCGTCCCGCGGTGCCGAGACCGCGGCAGAGAGTCAGGATCGCTTTCACATTCTTCATCGTGAAGCGCCGCTCGAATCCCGCGACGGGAAGTTCTCTGACCTTGTAGCCGAGGGCGCGCACTCTTTCGTTTTCCGCGCCGCCCTCCCGCCCGACAAACAGGATTTCGGCGTCGTCTTCCGTCTCACGGAGCACTTCCGCCACCGCGAGTGCGGGGGTAATGTGACCGGCGGTACCGCCACCCGTAAAAAGATATTTCATAGAAATCTCCGTTCTGTAATAAGGCGTTTGAAATTTCCCCAAAACAGGCAGCGACCCGTTTTGAGGAAAATCCGTGCGAAACATTTATTTTGTGATTTTTGAAAAACGCGAAAAGGAGAGAAGCATGCCCATCTCAAAGAAAATCATCACAAGAGAAGAGCCGCCGTAACTGAAAAACGGCAGGGAAATTCCCGTGTTCGGTATGGTATTCGTGACGACCGCGACATTCAGAAGCACCTGAACGGCGATTTTCGTCGTGACGCCGAATGCGGTAATGCGTGTGAAGGGCGACGCGGCGGAAAGCGCGATCCGGTATCCTCTGAAAACAAGAAAGCCGAACATCGCGAGCACCGAAACCGCACCGACAAAACCGAGCTCCTCGCAGAGAACGGTGAAAATCATGTCGTTTGCCGGCTCGGATATGTAGCAGTATTTCAGGACGCTCTTTCCGAGTCCGAGACCGAACAGCCCGCCGGAGCCGATTGCCATCAGTCCCTGTAAGGTCTGCCATCCGCCGGTCAGCGGGTATGCCTCCGGGTTCCTCCAGACGGTGATGCGCTCTTTCGTATAGTCGGTAAAGAGCGCAAGACAGGTGACACCGACGCCGCCGAGTGCGGTAAAGGCACCGATATAGCGCGTTCCGACGCCTGCCGCGAGAATGGTCAGAAGTCCGATCGTACCGAGAATGATAATACAGGACAGATGCTTTTGCAGCATGACGAGGAGAATCGGCAGGAGCATGATCAGCCCGGGGAACACCGTGCCGTAAAGAAAAATGTTGTGCCGTCTCTTTTTGTCGAGCGCCTCTTTTTCATAGACGGAAAAATATCGCGCGAGCATCATCACCATTGTCATTTTCGCGATTTCCGACGGTTGGATCGTCACGGGGCCGACCGAGATCCAGCGCTGTGCACCGTTTCCGACGAGACCGACGATCAGCACGAGGATCAGAAGAAGAATCGTCATGCCGTAAAACACAGGTGTCAGCGCCTCGTAGACCGACGGTCGGATGTGCGAGGCGGCAAACATGACAAGAAGCCCCACGGCGAGCCATACTGCCTGCCGTCGCATAAAATACCCCGCGTCACCGTATCGGAAGGCGGCGTAAGCGTATCCCGCACTGAACACCATTACCGTGCCGAAGAGCGCAAGGGCGATGACAATCATCAGAAAGGGCACATCGGGTGCCGGTGCGTCAAGCGGCAGTATCGGTGAACGGAGAAGCGCGCGCGGGACGGAAAAGAGATGCTCGCGTCCGCTACGCTCGGACGGTTGGATAAGAGTTGATTTCATGGGCGGATTTCCTCACGGCAGATAGAGAATGTAGGCGGGCAGAGAAAAGAGCAGTGTCAGAAAGATGGCGGCGAGGCAGATCCGGTTTTCCGGCCAGCCGCATTTTTCAAAGTGATGGTGCAGCGGTGCCATACGGAAAAGTCTCCGTTTTGTCATTTTGAAAAACAATACCTGGAGCACGACCGAAAGTCCCTCCAGAATATAAACGCCTCCGATCGGAAGGATCAGAAGGGGATTGCCGAGGGAGAAAACGGAGGAGGCGGCGAGCGCCCCGAAAAAGAGCGAGCCGGTGTCACCCATGAAGATTTTTGCCGGGTGCAGATTGAAGAAAAGGAATCCCATGCTCGCGCCCATCATAGTGGCGGCGAGAAAAGAGACCTCGCCCGACAGTGCGGCGGAAATGTAAAAGAGTGATACCCCGATTCCGAACGCGACACTTGCCGCCAGACCGTCGATACCGTCGGTCAGATTGGCGAAGTTGATGATTCCGACCAAAAGAAGCAGGCAGATCGGATAGTAGAAAAAACCGAGATCAACATGCCCGAAGGCAAAAGCGACGGTGGTTGTCTCACCGAGCAGCGTGCGTCTGAGAAGCAGAAAGCCGATGGCGATCGCGAACTGGAAGATCAGTTTTTCCGTCGGCGTCAATCCTTCGTTTTTGTGGCGGTGAAGCTTTGTCAGATCGTCGACGACGCCGACGGTGGCGTTGGCGAAGGCAAAGGCGAAGTTGACGGACAGGGAGAGCGCACCGTCGTGATCTCCCGAAAGGTAAAGGAAAAGAACGCCGAATACCGACGCGCAGAACACGGCGAACAGAAAGGCAAGTCCGCCCATGGTCGGCGTGCCGCTCTTTTTCATGTGCCACTTCGGCCCGTCTTCATAGATCGGTTGCTTGGCGGTTTTGGAAAGGGCGGGAATCAGTCGGATCTCCACCAGCACCGTCAGCACAAGCACGGCAAAAAAGGTGAGAACATAAACGGGAAAATAACGGTCAAGCATGCGTTTTTCCTTCCGTAATTTCTTTCATGACTTGCGTCACCCGCTCGAGATGCAGGGCGTGGGATCCTTTCACTAGCAGGATTTCTTTCTCCCCGCTGTGGGCGAGGATCTGGCGTGCCGTGACCTCGGGGGACAGGGGATCGGTGTTTTCGAAAATATCGCAGGGGATACCGTCCGTTTCGCGTGCACCCGCGGCGGTGAAGGGAGCGTATACGCCGTAAAGGTAGAGCGAGGAGAATCCTTCTTCCACGAGAATTCTTCCGACCTTTTTGTGGTATTCCTCGGTCATACAGCCGAGCTCCAGCATGTCGCCGATCAGTGCGCTTTTTTTCATTCCGCGGAACAGACCGAGGGTTCGTATCGCCGCACAAACCGATTCAAAAGAGGCGTTATATGCGTCATCAAAGATTGTAATTCTGCCGATTTTATATATAGACTGCCTCGTTTTATCTTCTCCTATCGAAGAAATTCCACTGACAATTTCATGATCCGACAGCCCGAGCAGAACGGCGGCGGAGAGCGCGAAGGCGAGCGCCGAGAGAAGGTGCGTACCCGGAGCGCGAAGTGCAAGTCCAGGGACAATCCTTTCCCCGTGATAAAAGTCCGCAACACTGCCGACCGCACGGATTTCCATCGGCATGAGAAAGAAATCCGCCATCGGATTTTCAAGGGATACCGTCTTGCGGTTCGGAAGATTCGCGAGCAGTGGTTCCTCCGACGGGACGAGGACGGGACCTCCCGTCATGCCGGAGAGAATTTCACTTTTTGCCTCGGCGATCATTTCCCGGCTGCCGAGATTCCCGATGTGCGCCGTGCCGATGTTCGTGATGATCGCCATGTCCGGGTGCACCGCCTCCGAGAGCGGGGCGATCTCTCCCTCGTGATTCATTCCCATCTCGACGATCAGAACCTCGGTGTCTTTTTTTGCACCGAGAACGGTGAGGGGGACACCGAGCTCGTTATTATAATTTTTCTCCGTGGCGTGGACACGGTATTTTTGCGAGAGAAGTGCCGCAAGGAATTCTTTGGTTGTCGTCTTGCCGGCACTGCCCGTGACGCCGATCACGCACTTCAGCGCAGGGAGACGCCTGCGGTATTCTCCCGCGAGGCACAGCAGCGCCTCTTTGACATTCCGCACAAGGAGAACGCCCGTTCTTTGCCGGGTACTGACGGCGAAGGCGCCTTTTGCGAGCACCTCTCCGACATACATTTCGCCGTCCGTCCGTTCGCCGGGGAGGGCGAAGAAGAGGTCACCCGCCTCCGCCTCCCTCGAATCCGTGACGATCCGACGGATTTTTTGCATGTTCTCCCCGTCGTAAATGCCGCCGGTCGCTTCTGCGATTTCTCCGAGGGTAAAAGAAGGTTCAGGATTCACTATCATGCGATGTAGTATACCCGCCTTTCCGCTTTTTTAGCGCCTCGGCGACGATTTTTCTTTCGTCGAACGCGTG
>CALAFS010000206.1 GCA_937892405.1 uncultured Clostridia bacterium | reverse complement strand
AATGGAAAGGCGGTAGGCAGTCATATGTCTTTCTTCCATCAACTCCGTGAGTCTTGCCGATAATGCTTCCGCAATGGTCATAAGAGCTTCCTTCCCCCTATCGCTGACTTTCGATGCTGCACCGTGACAGTTTATTTTACTACCAGATTGACAATCTTGCCTGGGACGACAATCTCCTTGATTACCGTCTTTCCGTCAAGGGCGGTACCGAGGGCAGCACGGGCGGCTTCGAGAACCGTGTCTTTATCCGCGTCCTTTGCCACTCTGATCGTGGTACGCACCTTTCCGTTCAGCTGAACGGGAAGCTCGACGGTGTCGTCCACCGTCTTCGCGGGGTCGTAGGCAGGCCATGCGGAAAGAGAAATCAGATCGTGATTCCCCATCATTTCGTTGACCTCCTCCGCAATGTGCGGAGCGAAGGGTGAAAGAAGGCGCGCGAAGGTGACAAGCTCGTCCTTCGTGAGCTTCCCGACCTCGCCGATCGTGTTAAGCAGTGCCATCATCGCGGCGATCGCCGTGTTGAACTTCACCGCCTCGATATCCTCGCCGACCTTCTTGATCGTCTTGTGGAAGGGACGCTCAAGCTCCGGAGTCACGCCGCTTCCCGACGCGATCTCGGTCAGGTTGAAGAATCTCTCAAGGAAGCGCTTGCACCCCTTGATCGACTGCGTGTTCCAGGGTGCCGCCTGCTCGAAGTCGCCGATGAACATCTCGTAAAGGCGCATGGTGTCGGCGCCGTAGTCGCGCACGATATCATCGGGATTGACGACATTGCCGCGGGACTTCGACATCTTTTCCCCGTTCTCGCCGAGGATCATGCCGTGGCTGGTACGCTTCCTGTACGGCTCTTTGTACGGAAGAATATCAATGTCGTAAAGGAACTTTGCCCAGAAGCGGGAATACAGAAGGTGCAGAGTCGTATGCTCCATACCGCCGTTGTACCAGTCGACGGGCATCCAGTAGGTGAGCGCCTCTCGGGAGGCAAGCTCCTTGTCGTTGTGCGGATCGCAATAACGGAGGAAGTACCAGGAAGATCCCGCCCACTGCGGCATGGTATCCGTCTCACGGCGTGCCCGTCCGCCGCAACGGGGGCAGGTGCAGTTGACCCAATCGGTCATCAGGGAGAGCGGAGACTCGCCCGTCTCGGTCGGCTCATAGGAATCGACCTCGGGCAGTTTTACGGGAAGCTCCTCTTCGGGAACGGGAACCCAGCCGCACTTTTCGCACTCGACCAGCGGAATCGGCTCGCCCCAGTATCTCTGACGGGAGAAGACCCAGTCGCGGAGTTTGAAGTTGACCTTTTCCCTGCCGATGCCGCGCTCCTCAAGGAATCGGATCATCGTGCGCTTTGCGTCGGCGACCTCCATACCGTCAAGGAAGCCGGAGTTCACCATCTTTCCGGTAGCGACATCGGTATAGGCGGCATTCTGCACATCGCCACCGGCGACGACCTCCACGATCGGAAGTCCGAATTTCTTCGCAAAGGCGAAGTCGCGCTCATCGTGCGCAGGCACCGCCATGATCGCGCCGGTGCCGTAACCGGCAAGGACATAGTCGGAGATAAAGATCGGAATCTCGCGCCCGGTCGCAGGGTTGATCGCACGCACGCCGCGAAGCTCGACGCCCGTCTTCTCTTTCACAAGCTCGGTGCGCTCGAAATCGGACTTCTTCGCCGCCTCGGCGCGGTATGCCGTGACTTCATCGAAGTTTTCGATCTTGTCCCGCCATTTATCGACATACGCGTGCTCGGGCGCGATAACCATATAGGTCGCACCGAAGAGTGTGTCGCAACGCGTGGTATAGACGGTCAGCGTGTCGCCCGCCGTCGTCGCGAAATTGATCTCCGCACCGGTGGACTTGCCGATCCAGTTGATCTGCTGTGTCTTGACTCTCTCTATGTAGTCAAGACCGTCAAGGTCGGAGATCAGCCGGTCGGCGTACTCGGTGATCTTCAGCATCCACTGGCTCTTCACCTTGCGGATAACGGGCGCATGACAGCGCTCGCAGGTGCCGTTGATGACCTCTTCATTTGCAAGCACAACTTTACAGGAGGTGCAGAAGTTGACCGCCATTTCTTTTTTATACGCAAGTCCGCGTTTGAAGAGCTGAAGGAAGATCCACTGCGTCCACTTGTAATACTCCGGATCGGTGGTGTTGATCTCACGGTCCCAGTCGAAGGAAAGTCCGAGCTGTTTCAGCTGTGCCTTGAAATGTGCGACATTGCGCTCGGTGACGATCTTCGGGTGAATTTTATTTTTGATTGCGTAGTTCTCGGTCGGAAGTCCGAACGCGTCCCATCCCATCGGGAACAGGACATTGTAACCTTCCATTCTCCGCTTTCTCGACACGATGTCGAGCGCGGTATAGGGGCGCGGATGTCCGACATGCAGTCCCTGCCCCGAAGGATAGGGAAATTCCACCAGTGCATAATACTTCGGCAGGGTAAAATCCTGCTTGGCGCGGAACGCCTTTTCCTCATCCCAGCGCGCCTGCCATTTCTTTTCGATTCTCGGATAATCGTATTGCATATGTTCAGCCCTTCTTATTGATATCGAATTTTTCGTCGACCTCGGCGACAAGGTCGGATATGTCAACCGCGCACTCGGCGGGAAACAGTCGGTCAAGGGGATAAAACTCGCGGGACGGACGGTCGAAGACATTGACGATCACATCGCCGTAGTCGACCAGCACCCATGCGCCGCCCGAGCGTCCCTCGACGCGTAGGGCGTCTCTGCCGTGGAGGGAGAGTTCCTCCACGACATCGTCGGCGAGGGAGGCGACCTGCGTCGAGGAGCGCCCCGTCGCGTTGATATAATAATCGGTCACGGAAGTCACATCGCTCACATGGTACATCGCGACCGCCCCCGCCTTCTTTTCGAGAAGAAGGCGGACGGCACCGCGCGCCAGTGTCAGGGAGTCGGTATGCTTCCATTCATCGGTCTTGACTGTGTTCATAACGGTTTTTCCTTTCGGGTCATTTTTTGGCAATGGAAAGATCGGCAAGCTCCCCCTCTCCGAACACGCGGTAGGAAAGCCCGTCGTCGTGATAAATGTTGTCAATGGCGATCTCATCGGGATCGGTCAGTCTCCCCGCAGGGTCGACAAGACCGTCCGAGAAGAGGTAGCGGCGCGCGACCTCGCGCGTGCCGGAGAGATTCGCCGCATAGTACCAGAGTCCGCGCGTCCCCACCGCCGACTGACCGGGGAGGGTGACATAGCGCATGCCGGTATCTTTGAATTTCGTGAAATTCTTTATGAGGAGTCCCGTCGCGTCGGTAAAGGAGATATCCGTCACGACTTCCTCCCGCATGACGCGGAGGAGTCCGAGGAGCGTATCCATACCGATGCTTTCTTTCGCCTTTTTGAAGAAAGCGGAAAGAAACAGCTTCTGCGCATCGACGCGTCCGACATCGCCGAGCGCGTAGCCCTCCCGATAGCGGACAAAGGTCTCCGCCGCCTTACCGTCGAGGGTATGCTCCCCTGCGGTGAGAAGCACCGTGCTCTCCCCGTCCGCCGTCTTTGTCACAAGATCGGTGGGAACGCGGAGGGTAACGCCGCCGATCAGATCCACGCTTTTCCGGAGTGCCGAGGTGCCGAGCCCCACCGCACCGTCGATCCGGATACCGAGGAGAGCGGCAAGCTCTCTTTTCAGAAGTACGAGACTCTCCTCTTCGGTATGTCCCGCCGCGCGATAGGTCGCGTAAAGCTGATTGATCTTGTTCTGCGGTGTCCCCGACGCGAAATAAGTGTCCCGCGGGATCTGCACCGCGGTCGTCATATTCTCTGCGGCATCATAGCCGAAGAGGATCAGAACATCGGTATTTTCCGCCGCATCGTCAAAGCCGCAGATGAGATATACCCCGCCGCGCGACGCGTCGCCCGCGACGGGCGTCGTCTCCTTTTTGCAGGAATACAGAAGCGAAAAACACGAAATCAGGAGAATAAAGAGAAGCAGTTTTTTCATACGGAAACCTCGGAACTTGTTTTTTCTTAGGTTTCCGCACCGTACGGAATTTTACTTTCGGGAAAGTGCGGCAAGAATGGAATTTCTTGCTCTCACTGTGCGAAGATTCATATTCATCCGCCGGTCGATCAGCGAGGCGATCGTGAGATCCAGTGTGAAAAGCACCGCCTCGTCAAGCGCCCGCTCAAACGGTGTGCCGTCCGAGAGCGCGTGGAAGAGACTTTCCCGCGCCTTCACACAGGAGGGATAAGTGCGCCCCTCTTCGATAAAATCGGAGAGAAAAATAATCTTGTCGAAAGTGCTCATGACCTCATCCCCCGTCGTGTGATAGAACACGGCACGCAGGATTTCGGGCGTTGCAAAACGGGGAAAATCCTCCCGGATCACCGCGGGAGCGGCAAACGCGTGATACAGAGGGGCGGAGGAAAAGTCTTCCTCCCCTACCGGAAATCCCGCGTTTTTCATGAGGGCGATCTGCCGCTCTTCGGGCAGTTCCTTCGCAATGTCATGAAGCAGGGCGGCGGCGCGAAGAGCTCGCACCGTGTCCTCGGGAAAGAAAAGCTCGCCGAGAGTCTTCGCCATCTTCTCGACACCGAGGGTATGGCGATAGCGTTTTTCCGAAAGGCGGCGTCCGACCGACTCGGAAAGTTCTTTTAATTCGTTTTCGGAAATATTCATAGATACAGCCCCCGTGTACCGATGTAGTCCGCCACTCCGTCGGGTAAAAGACGAAGGGCGGCGGGATCCCTCGCGGCAAGTCCCGTGCGAAGCTCGCTCGAGGATACCTCGATTGCCGAAGCGCGAAGAAGAAGAATCTTCGCCCCGAAGGTTGCGCGATACTCCGCGGCACGCGCCGCGATCTCTTTTTCGAGATGCGGGTCGTCCTCTCTTCGGATGCAGGCGATCGTGGCAAGGGAGAAGATCCGCTCCGGCTCATGCCATGCGGGAAGGGTCAGAAACATATCGGTGCCGGTAAGGAAGAAAAGTTCCCGTCCCAGTGCCGAAAGGGCGGCGAGGGTATCGGAGGTATAGCTCTTTCCTCCGCGGCAAAGCTCCAGGTCGGAGACCTCCGTCCGCGGAATCCCCGCAAAGGCAATCCGCGTCATCGCGAGCCGCTCCTCTGCCGTCGCTCCGCCCGCATATTCCTTATGCGGCGGAAGATAATCGGGAATCACGAGAAGTCTGTCAAGCGCCGCCTCTTCGACAAAAGCTCCGGCGGCATGCCGGTGTCCGATGTGCGGCGGGTTGAAGGTGCCGCCGTAAACACCGAGGCGTTCGGTCTTCATGGAAGTTCGATCCTTTTCTTCTTTTCGGACTCTTTATAGAAAATCATCACGGAGCCGATCACGCCGACAGTCTCGGCGCCGGTCGCCTCCGCGATCTGTGCCGCGGCATCTGCCGGACGGTAACCGCTGTTCTCGAGCACGCGCACCTTGATGAGCTCTCTGGCTTCCAGGGCGTTTGCAATCTGGTGACAGCTCTCCTCTGTCACCCCGCCCTTTCCGATCTGAAAAATCGGGGAGAGCGTATGGGCGAGTGAGCGGAGGTAGGATCTCTGTTTCGATGTTATCATGGATGGTTCCTTTATTCTTCCTCGCCCGAGAAGAGTGCACGGGCGAATTCGTCGGCGTCAAAGGGCTTCATATCGTCGATCTTCTCTCCGACACCGATAAACTTCACGGGAATGCCGAGCTCACGGCGGATCGAGAGGACGATGCCGCCCTTTGCCGTGCCGTCGAGCTTCGTCAGGACAAGACCCGTGATCTTCGAGGTCTCCTTGAATTCCTTCGCCTGCAGAACGGCATTCTGTCCCGTCGTAGCGTCAAGAACGAGAAGCGTCTCACGCGCCGCGTCGGGCAGTTCCCGCCCGATGACACGGTCGATCTTCGCAAGCTCGTCCATGAGGTTTTTCTTATTGTGCAGTCGTCCCGCCGTGTCGATTAAGAGGACATCGGCGTGCCGGCTCTTCACCGCGCCGATGGCGTCATACACCACGGCGGCAGGATCGGCACCGGCGCCCTGTCTGACCAGCTCCACCCCGGCGCGCTCACACCAGACGGCGAGCTGTTCCGCCGCGGCGGCACGGAAGGTATCGGCGGCGCAGACGATCACGCGCTTTCCCTCTCTTTTCAGCTCGGCGGCGATCTTGCCGATCGAGGTGGTCTTGCCCACGCCGTTGACGCCGATCACGAGAATGACCGACGGCTTTGTCGAAAGGTTCAGCGGTTCGGACTCTCCGAGGAGAGAGCGGAGCATCTCAAAAAGGTGCTCGCGGATTCCTTCGGAATCCTTGATTTTATTTTCCTTTGCATAGTCGCGAAGCTCGTCGAGAATCTCCTCGGTCGTCGTAACGCCGAGGTCGGCGGAGATTAAAAGCTCCTCCAGCTCGTCGAACAGGTCTTCATCGACCTTGCGAAAACTCTTGAACAGATTGTCGATCTTTCCGACAATCGCGTTTTTGGTCTTGAACAGACCGTTTTTCAGTTTCTCAAAGAACCCCATCGAGCAACTCCTTCTGTTTTCCTTCGATTTCGTTGACATTCAGTTCGATCGCCTGCGAAATACCGCGCTGCGGCATCGTGACACCGTAGAGGCGGTCGCCGACTTCCATCGTACCGCGGCGGTGCGTGATCAGAATGAACTGCGTGTCCCCTGCCAGTTTCTTAATATATTCGCCGAAGCGGAAGACATTGACCTCGTCCAGCGCCGCCTCAATCTCGTCGAGGATACAGAAGGGCGTGGGGTTTACCTTCAGGATCGCGAACAGAAGGGCGATCGCGACGAACGACTGTTCGCCGCCCGAAAGAAGGGACATGCTCTTGATGATCTTTCCGGGAGGCGCCGCCTTGATCTCGATACCGGAGGTCAGAACATCGTCCGGCTCGGTCAGGGACAGCTCGGCGTTACCGCCGCCGAACAGCTCGCGGAAGGTGATCCCGAAGTTCTTGTTGATCGCGGCGAAGGCGGTGCTGAAGCTCTCGCGCATCTCGTCTTCAAGACGGGCGATAATCCCGAGAAGCTCTTCCTGCGATTTCGTCAGGTCGGTGAACTGCGTGTTCAGTGCGTCATACTGCGACTTGACCTCGGCATATTCCTCGATCGCGCCCGGATTGTAGTTTCCGATGGAACGGAGCTTATTGCGCAGAGAGGTTTGCAGCGCGGCGATCTCGTCGCGGTTCTCCGCGGTGACGGGCGGATATTCAAGCGCTACGGCGTCCTCATAGGTGATCTCGTAATCGTCCCAGAGCTGAGAGCCGAGTTTTTCCTGCTTTTCTTTCAGTGCGTTCAGATGGTTCTCACTGCGCAGACTCGCCTCATAGCAGACATCCTTGCTCGCATTCTTCTCTTTCAGCTTGACGCGGATATCGGCAAGGGCACGGTCGAACTCATCGCTCCCGTTCTCCGCCTCGCGGCGCTTCGCATTCAGTTCCTCGAGCATTTTCTCGAGGGCGTCGGATGCGCTCTTCCCTTCCGCTTTTGTCGTGTCGATGCCTGCGCGCTTTGCGTGCAGTTCGGCAATGCGTGCTTTCTGACTCTCTTTATCGCTCTCGAGGTCGGCGATACGGGCGGCAACGCTCTCCGCCATCTGTCTTGCGTTTTCGATGTCTTTTCTGACCTCGGTCTCCTTGACGAAGAGGTCGTTCGCCGCGCCGGCGAGCTCGTCGCACTTTTCGTCGAGGACGCCCATCTCGGCGCTCCTCTTCGCACGGAACTCTTTCAGTCCCGCGACACGCTCCTGTGCGGCGGCATATTCGCCGTCGAGAGTGCGGAGCTCGTCCTCCGCCCGCGTCTTCTGTCCTTCGAGGTTATCGAGGTCGAAGCGGAGCTTTTCGATGATGTTGCGGTTCGCGGAATATTTCGCGTTCGCGTTGTCCAGAGCGGCAAACTGCGAACGGGAAAGAGTCAAGAGAAGTTCCTTCTGCTGTTCCGCCTCGCGGAGAAGCTCCTGTGCCGTATGCAGCTCGCCGTCGATCTCGGCAAGGGCATCTTCCGCCTCCTTGATCTTCGCGTCGAGTTTTTTTGCCTCGGCGCGCATGTTCGCGATCTCAGCGGAACGGGAAAGGATTCCGCTGTCCCTCTTGGCACTACCGCCGGTGAAGGCACCGCCCGCGTTGATGACCTGACCGTCAAGGGTCACGATCTTCACACGGTAGGCAAGGCGCTTCGCCGCGAAGGACGCGTTTTCGATATTATCAAAGACCAGTGTGCGAAGAAGCAGCCATTCCACAACGGAACGGTACTTTTTATCGCAGTTCACAAGGGTGTCCGCCCGTCCGACAAAGCCGGTGAATTTCCCTGCCTCGCGGATCTCGGGTGTCTCGCTCGCCGGCTTGATCGCCGTGGCGGGATAGAAGGTCGCGCGTCCCGCGTTCCCGCGCTTCAGGGCATAAATTGCCGCCTTCGCCGTCTCTTCGTTGTCGACGACGATGTTCTGAAGGCTGGTACCGAGCGCGGTGTCGATCGCGACGATATACTTTTTATCGACCTGAATGAGGGTGGAAAGAGGACCGTAGATCTCGCCGGCGCCGGAGATTCTTCCCTCCTTGTATTCCCGCATAACGAACTTGATACTTTCAAGATACCCTTCAAAGTGGTCGTTCATGCGCTGGAGAACATCGGCACGCTGTACGAGCTTGTCCCTCTCGAGCGTCTCGGTGCTGAGAGTCTCGCGGATCTGCTCCTTCTCTTCGGTCAGGGCATCTACCTTTTCCCCGTTCTCGGAGATGATGCCCTCCTTCTCGGCGATCTGCGCCTTGAAGCCCGAGGCATTCTCTTCGCAGCGGTCGGCATCGGCTTTCAGCTCTTTGCCCTCCGCCTCGTATTTGTCGATCTCGGCGAGAATGTCCTGACTTCTCGTGCCGTCGGAAACTTTGGAATTTTTCAGGACATCAATTCTGACGCGCAGATCGGTCGCGGCATTTTCCTCCACCGTCAGCTCGTCGAGCGCCTCTTCAAGCTCACGGCGGATGCCGTTGATCTCGTTTGTCAGTTTCTGCTGTTCGGCGAGCTTTTCAAGACGCTTGTCGGCGTATTCGCTCTGCGTCTTGCAAAGGGCGTCGATCTTGTCGTTATAATCCTTTTCGGAATTTCTGAGGATTCCCTGGTTGCGCTCGATCTCGATAATGCGGAGCTCGCACTGTCCGATCATCTCGCTCGAGTGAAGAAGCTCGTTCTCGGCGACGCCGAGGGCGCTGTCGATCTTATGTATTTCGTCCGTCTTTGCGTGGATCTCGTCCAGCAGTTTTTCCGAGAGGAGCTTGTTCGCCTGCGCCTTCTCGTAGAGGGTATCGTTCTGCGCTTCGAGGTCGGAGATCACCTGCTCCGCGATCTCGAGCTCATGCTTGGCAAGACGGTACGCCTTCTCCGCCTCTTCGATGTCGTAGCGGATCTTCTCGGTATCGAAGAGCCAGAGGGAGACATCGGCTCTCTTCTTCTCTTCGTAGACGGCAAGACCGCGGCGCGCTCTCTCCGCCTCTTTTTCAAGAGGTCCGACACGCCCCTCAAGCACGCTCAGAATGTCCTTGACACGGTCGAGGTTCTCGCCCGTGGACTTGAGCTTTCTCTCCGCCTCTTCCTTGCGGTGACGGTATTTGGAAATACCCGCCGCCTCCTCGAAGATGTTGCGGCGCTCGTCGCTCTTTTTCGAGACGATCTCGGCGACCTTACCCTGTCCGATGATGGAATAACCTTCGCGTCCGACACCGGTGTTCATGAACAGCTCGTAAATGTCACGCAGACGCTTCGGCTGGCGGTTGATGAGGTACTCACTCTCGCCGGTACGGTAGTAGCGGCGGGTGACCTGCACCTCGTCGAATTCGGAGTCAAGGCGGTTCTCGGGATCGGAGTTGTCGAAGGTAACCGACACCTCGGCAAAGCCCATCGGGCGGCGGTCGTCGGTACCGCCGAAGATGACATCCTCCATCTTCGTACCGCGGATATTACGGCTCGAAAGCTCGCCGAGCACCCACCGCATAGCGTCCGAAATGTTGGACTTACCGCTTCCGTTCGGTCCCACGATGACCGTCGCGCCCCGCTCGAAAGTCAGTACCGTCCGGTTCGGGAAGGATTTGAATCCGTGAAGTTCAAGGGATTTTAAGTACATACGCTCACCTTTCTGAAAATCAGGAAATGCCGAATAAGGACAGCGCCGCGCGTGCGGCGATCATTTCCGCTTCCTTTTTTGTCTTTGCGGTGCCTTCGCCGACCGCGTTGCTGTTCACCTTTACGGTCACGGTGAACACCTTTTCATGCTCGGGTCCGCTCTCCCCCGTCACCTCGTAGGTGAGGGTCGCGCTCCCGTCTTTTTCCACCAGTTCCTGCAGTCTCGTCTTCGCGTCGGGAAGTGCCGCCGCCTGCGCCTCGGTCTCTTTTTTCAGAAGATTCAGAATGACCGTGCGCCACGCGTCGCTCCCCTTCGCTTTCGCGTCGAGGTAAACGGCGGCGAAGATCGCCTCCGTCGCATTGGCGAGCACCCGCTGTCTTGTCCGGAGTCCGTGCTCTTCCTCGCCGTTCCCGACATTCAGATACTCTCCGACCGAAAGCTCCGAGGCGAGGCGGGCGAGCGTCTCCGTACAGACGACGCTCTGTCGCATGCGCGTCAGCTCCCCCTCCGAACAATCGGTATAAGTCGTGTAAAGATGTTCCGAGACGGCGATTTCAAGAACGGCGTCCCCGAGGAATTCGAGGCGCTCGTTCGACGAAAAGTGCGCGCCCCGTCGGTTCTGCTCGTTGGCATAAGAGGCGTGCGTCAGCGCGTTCTCAAGATAGGAAAGATCGGAAAACCGATAGCCGAGCTTCTCCTGAAGCTCTGTGATCTCCCGTCCGATTGCCATGGCGCATCCTCCTTTCTGCCTTGTATTAAATCAGATATTATACATTTTCTCTGCGTCGGCGAGAAGTTTCTTGTCGTCGTAGTCCTCTGCGAAGCTCGCGATGTCGTCGTTGATCTTCGTATGCACGAAGGAGATCGCCTGCTTCACCGCACTGCGGATCGCGCGGGCGTCCGAGGAGCCGTGCGCCTTGATGACCGGGCGGGAAATCCCGAGCAGGGGCGCGCCGCCGTGTTCGGAGGCGTCGAGCTTATGCTTCATGTCGCGCAGCTTATCCTTCATCGTCAGGGCGGACATCTTCGTCGCGATGTTGGTATACAGAATCTCCTTCAGCATGACCATCATCATCTTACCCATGCCCTCAATGCTCTTGAGGAAGATATTGCCGGTATAGCCATCGGTGACGAGGACATCGCAGACATTGAAGGGCACCGCCTTCGACTCCACATTGCCGACGAAGTTCAGCCCGCTCTCACTGAGGAGCTGATAGGACTCGACCTGAAGGTCGTTGCCTTTATTGTACTCGGTGCCGTTGTTGAGCTGTCCGATTCTCGGGCGCTCGACACCGTAGATTTTCTCCATATATTTCGCGCCCATAAAGGCGAACTGACAGATATTGTCCGAGGTAACGGCAAGGTTCGCACCCGCGTCCATTAAGAGCACGGGCGGATCGAACGGGAGCACCGTCGCGATGCCCGCGCGGTTGATTCCCTTGATACGCTTGACGATCAGGGTCGCACCCGTAATGAGCGCACCGGTGTTGCCCGCGCTGACGAAGGCGTCCGCCTCCCCTGCCGCGAGCGTCTTCAACCCGACGCTCATCGAGGAATCCCGTTTTTCACGCACGACGGTCAGGGGCTTATCCTCCATGGTAATCACGGAGGGGGCGTGCAGGATCGGAATCCCCGAAATATCCAGCTCGTTTTTCACGGCAGTGTCCGAGATGACATTCTCGTCGCCGACGAGCACAATGTCTTCTTTGAATTCTTTCTTTGCGAGGGCGGCGCCGCGGATCACCTCGAGAGGTGCGTAGTCGCCGCTCATGGCGTCAATCAGAATTTTCATCACTTTGAATTTCGGAAAGATATTCCCCGATACGGGACAGCGAGCGCTCGGCATATGCCGCGCCGCGCATTTTCTTTCCGCCTTTCACTTTTTTATCGAGGGGAGCGATGATGCCGAAATTGGCATTCATCGGCTGGAACGAAGAGGAAATACCGCCGTGGCTCACATAATGGGCAAGCGCGCCGATCTCCGTCTCGGGAGAAAAGACAAAGTCTTCTTTTCCGAGCACCGACAGGGCGGCATTCAGCCCGGCGACAAAGCCGGAGGCGGTCGACTCCACATATCCTTCGACGCCCGTCATCTGACCGGCGAAGCGAAGGTTCGGATAAGCGACGGCGCGATAGGTGGCGTCGAGCTTTCCCGGAGAGTCGAGATAAGTATTGCGGTGCATGACCCCGTAGCGGAAGAAGACCGCCTCCGAAAGTCCGGGAATCATGGAAAATACCCGCTTCTGCTCACCGAAGGTGAGGTGTGTCTGAAAGCCGACGATGTTGTACATCGTCCCCTCCCTGTTTTCACGGCGGAGCTGTACCGTCGCGTAGGCGTCCTTCCCCGTCGCGGGACAGGGCAGTCCGACCGGTTTCATCGGTCCGAAGCGGAGGGTGTCATATCCTCTCGCCGCCATGACCTCCACCGGCATGCACCCCTCGAAGACGGTGAGATCGGTCTGAAGCTCACGGTCAAATTCCTTGAGCGGTGCCGTCTCGGCATGGATCAGGGCGTCATAGAAGGCGTCGTATTCTTCTTTTGTCATCGGGCAATTGAGATAATCCTCGGGATTGCCCTTCCCGTACCGCGAAGCGAAGAAGGCGATGTCGGTGTCGACGCTCGCGAAATCGACGATCGGTGCCGCCGCATCGAAAAAATGCAGCTCTCCGCCGCCCATCAGGCGGGAAATCTCCTTTGCCAGAGGCTCGGAGGTCAAGGGTCCCGTCGCCACGACGGTGGGAAGGTCAGAATCCAGTTCCGTCACTTCCCCCGGGATCACGGTGATATAGGGATTTTCACGGATCTTATCCGTGATGTATTCGCTGAAAAGCGTGCGGTTGACGGCGAGGGCGGAGCCGGCGGGAACCTCGGTCGCATCCGCCGCCTCCATAATCAGCGAGCCGAGGCGGCGAAGCTCCTCCTTCAGAAGTCCGACGGCGTTGTCCGTCGCGGCGGAGCGGAGGGAGTTCGAGCAGACAAGCTCGGCAAAGGTCGGCGCGTGGTGCGCGGGCGTGTATTTATGCGGCTTCATTTCGTAAAGTTCAACTGTGACACCGCGGCGCGCCGCCTGCCATGCCGCCTCGCACCCCGCAAGTCCGGCGCCGATAATTCTGACTTTTTTGTCTTCCATAGATACCATTTTACTGCCTTTGGGCGGAATTATTCAACCACATCAATTTCTTCTTCCCGCTTGTATCCGCACTTCTTGTTCTTGCAGAGAACCAGACGGCGGCTCTTGCGGTAGTAGAGCATTTCCCCGCACTGCGGGCATTTTTCGGCAAGAGGCATATCCCACGACGAGAAGTCGCACACGGGGTATCTCTCGCAACTGTAAAAGAGCATTTTCCCTTTTCCGTGGCGGGCGAGAATCTTGCCGCCGCACTTCGGACAGGGAACCGAAAGCTCGGTTGTCTTCTGTTTGGTAAAGGTACATTCGGGATAGCGCTCGCAGGCATAGAAGGTGCCGTAGCGCCCGTTGCGCACGACCATCTCGGAGCCGCAGACCTCACAGCGGAAACCGGCAAGCTCCGGCTTCTTCTCTTCCTTCTCCACCGGCATACCGTTCTTGTCGATCGCCTTCGTATTCTTGCAGGCGGGATAGTTCGGACAGGCGAGGAATTTTCCGAATCTGCCGTTCTTGTAAATCATTTTCGCACCGCACTTCTCGCAGATGACATTGCTCTCCTCTGCGGGAAGGGTGACATCAATCTTGTTTTCCTCGGCGGACGCCTCTTTCAGCTCCTCGGAGAAGCGGGAGTAGAAGTCGCCGAGCAGTTTTTCGGTCGTCGTCTTGCGGTTTTCGATCGAGTCGAGCTGATCCTCCATACCGGCGGTAAACTCATAGTCGATAATCTCCGGGAAGTGACGGCGCATGAATTCGGTCGTGATCTCGCCGAGCGGGGTCGCGACAAGGGACTTGCCGTCCCTTTTCACATAGCCGCGGGAGATGATGATCTGAATGATCTGTGCGTAGGTGGAAGGTCTGCCGATACCGCTGTCCTTGAAGAATTTGACAAGGGATGCCTCGGTATAGCGCGGGGGCGGCTCGGTAAAGTGCTGTGCGCTCTTGATCTCCTCGACGGCGGGTGTCTCACCGCCCGTAACCTTCGGAAGTTTTGTGAAGTTGACCTCATCGGCGAGGGAGTCGTCCTCCTCGGTGTTGTCATAGATCGCCATATAGCCGCGGAACTTCACGGTGTAGCCACTCGCGCGGAAGAGATAGCCGGAGTTCTCCACCTCTACCGACACGGTGTCGAGCACCGCCGCCGCCATCTGGCTCGCGATAAAGCGCTCCCAGATCAGCTTGTAAAGACGGTACTGATCGGGGGAGAGAATCTTTCTCACCTGCTTCGGGAGAATGTGAATGTTCGAGGGACGGATCGCCTCGTGCGCGTCCTGCGCGCCCGCATCGCTCTTATAGACACGGGGCTTGTCGGGCAGACAGTCTTCCCCGTAATTCTCGCGGATGAAGTCGCTTGCCGCATCGGCGGCAACCGTGGAAATGCGCTGGGAGTCGGTACGCATGTAGGTAATCAGACCCTGCACACCGCCGAATTCCGCACCGAGGTTCAGACCGTCGTAAAGCTCTTGGGCGACCTTCATGATTCTCTGCGTCTGGAAGCCGAGCTTACGCGACGCTTCCTGCTGTAAGGTCGCGGTCGTAAAGGGCGGTGCGGGAAGTTTCTGCTTTTCCGCGTGCTTCACCTGCGTGACGCGAAAGGTGCCCTCGCGGATCTTCTTCTCCACCGCGGCGGCTTCTTCCCCGCTCGCAATGCGGATCTTACCCGACGCGTCGCCGACAAGGTGCGCGTCGATCGTGCCGCCGTCATCGGTCTTTAAGATCGCGTCGATCGTCCAGTATTCCTTCGGTACGAAGGCGCGGATCTCCTCCTCGCGCTCGGCGATGATACGGGTCGCCGCCGACTGGACGCGCCCGCCCGAAAGTCCGCTCTTGACATTCTTCCAGAGCACGGGGCTCAGGCTGAATCCGACAAGACGGTCGAGAATCCGTCTCGCCTGCTGGGAATTGACAAGATCCTCGTTGATGGTACGGGGATTTTTTATCGCTTCTTTGACTGCGTTCTTCGTGATTTCGTTGAAGGTCACGCGGCACGCCTTATCGGCGGGAATTCCAAGCTGGTTCGCAATATGCCACGAGATGGCTTCTCCCTCACGGTCAGGGTCCGTTGCGAGGTAGATCTTCGAGGCGTTCTTCGCCTCTTTTTTCAGCTCACGGATCACATCGCCCTTGCCGCGGATATTGATATAGTGCGGGGCGAAGCCGTGCTCCACATCAATGCCGAGCGTGCTCTTCGGCAGGTCGCGGATATGTCCCTTTGAGGCGATCACTTTGTAGTTCGAGCCGAGGTAATTCTTGATGGTATTGGCTTTCGCCGGAGATTCTACGATTACGAGATTTGCCATGAATGTATCGGCGGCGGTGCCGCCCCTTCCTTTTTATGAGTGCTTTCTTGCCACCCGTTCTCCGGGGAGCATATCAATAAGACCCGCGATTTCGAGTCTCAGAAGTGTTTTCGTCACATCGCGCAGCGGCATGTCCTCGCCGATCAGCGATTCGATCGGGCAGTCGCCCTCCTCCGGGATTCTCGGATAGAGTTTCTTCGCCGTCTCACCGAGAGGCTCAAGCCTTGCGAAAATATCGGTGTCGTCATGCACCGCCTTTCCGGGTGCGGTCGGTGTCGCTACGGAGCCGAAACCCTCGTCGGGCGCCGGTTTCTCTTTCCTTCGGAAAAGCGATGTGCGCTGTCGGGCACCGCCGACGCCGAGACGGCGAAGCACCTCTTCGGTACGCACCGAAAAGGGTTCCGAAAGGCGAAACGGGTTCAGCTCTCCGGGATAGAGATATTCAAAGTCACGGATCACATCGTCTGCCGAGGTGAGGACTCTCGCCCCGTCCTTCAGAAGCAGGGTGGTGACCCCGGAGCTCTCGCTGTCCACATTTCCTGGCAGAGCGTAGACCGCGCGTCCTTCCGCTTTTGCGTGGCGAGCGGTGATGAGCGATCCGCTCTTTTCCGTCCCCTCGATCACCAGCGTCGCCGCCGAAAGTCCGGCGATGATCCGGTTCCTTGCGGGAAAGTGATAGAAGTTCGGCGGTGAGCCGGGCGGATACTCCGTCATGACGGCGCCCCGCTTCACGATCTCACGGGCAAGCGTGCGGTGCTCGGGCGGGTAACAGACATCAATGCCGGAACCGATCACGGCAACGGTCGGCGCCTCCGCCGCGAGCGCACCCGCAAGTGCGACGCCGTCGATGCCGAGCGCCATGCCCGAGACGATAACGCCGCCGGCGCGCGCAAGATCGCAGGAGATGTGAAACGCCGCGCGCTTTCCGTAATCGCTCATATGCCGCGATCCGACCACGGCGGCAAAGAACTTCTTATCAAAATCGGGGAGAGTCCCGCGATAGTAAAGAAGTGCCGGCGGCGCGTAAATCCCCGCGAGGGTAGCGGGATACCGCTCGTCCCCGTAAGGGAGGAGCCCGACGCCGAACTTTTTACAGAAGTCGAAGATGCGCTTTGCCTCGGAGAGGTCTTTCCGGCACAGCAAAGTATAGTCGCGACTGCGCGTTCCTATGCATGCGGCGATCTCTTCGTCGGACGCATCGTGAATCTCCTTCGGTGTGTCGAAGGAGGCGATCAGCTTTCCGAAAGTGACCGACGCCGGTGTACAACAAAGGGAGAGCCATATCCATAAAGTCAGTTCTTCGTCTGTCATCGCGCGCACCTCCCGTCCGTCAGATCAATGATTGTTCTTTGGTCTGCCTTTTATTTTGTCCCTTTTCTCTGCTCCCAGAGGATCACCGAGGCGGCAACCGACGCGTTGAGCGACTCCGCCTTTTCGGTAATGGGAATATACAGTCCCGCGTCGCAGAGCGCCGAGATTTCCCGCGGGACACCGTGCCCCTCGTTGCCGATCACGACGATGTCCGCACCCGAAAGTCCGGCACGGTCGAGCGGAAGCGCCGACGCCGAAAGCTCGGCGGAGAGCACCCGCCGTCCGACGCCGCGCGCCGCGCGGACAAAGGACGCGAAGTCGCCGACCGACACCACCTTCACACGGAAGAGGCTACCCATCGCGGCACGCACCGTCTTCGGCGAATAGATGTCGGCACAGTCGGAGGACAGGACAACGGTATCAATGCCGAACGCCGCCGCACTGCGGATGACGGCGCCGAGGTTCGACGGATCGCGCACTTCGTGCAGGGCGATCGCCCGTTCTCCGGTGGCAATAAAAAAGTCTTCCTTATATATTATATCCATCTTGCGGAAAAAGTCAAGATATTTTATGACACTTACGACGCCTTGCGGCGCTTTTTCCGTAGAAATTTTTGAAAATGCCTCGTCGGAGAGCCAGATCCACTGTGTGTCGCGGTATCTCTCCCCCGTCGCAGCGGGAAAAATCTTTTCTTCCAGGCGCTCCCGTCTGCTCGCCATCGCAAAGATGTGCGTCACGAGAAGCCCCGCCGCGAGCGCGTCGAGCGTCAGCTTCTCCCCTTCGGCGAGAAAGGCATGCGCCCCCTCGCGTCCCTTTTTCTCCGCGAGCGAGGCGGCATAGCAGACTTTCGGATTCTGTCTGCTCGTGATGACGGTATCTTCGATTTTCAAAGGGGTCGTCTCCTTTTCTTCTGTCGGTCAAAAAAACTCAGTGCATGTGTGTTCTGCTTTTGATTTTCTCTTGAAAATAGAAAATTCCCGCCCGTCCGTGAGGACCAGCGGGGATTTTCTTCAAGGTCAAAGGGCAGCCTTTGCCTTCTCGCAGACAGCGGCGAACGCCTCTTTGTCGGAGACAGCCAGCTCGGCGAGCATCTTGCGGTTGAGGTCGATGCCGGCAACCTTAAGACCGTGCATCAGCTTGGAATAATTCATGCCGTTGACCTTCGCCTGAGCGGAGATACGGGTGATCCAAAGAGAGCGAAAATCTCTCTTCTTCATCTTTCTGCCGGCGAATGCGTAGTTACCGCTCTTGAGAACGGCCTGCTTCGCCATCTTGAAGTGCTTGGACTTTGCGCCCCAGTAGCCCTTCGCGGCTTTCAGTGTGCTCTTTCTTCTCTTGCGCGTCATGACCGCGCCCTTAATTCTTGCCATTTTCTTTTATCCTCCGAAATTTTCTCTGGTTGCCTGTCACTTCTGGATCAGGGTTCTGTAAGTCGGTGCGAAGCACTCGCTCAGGATCGCGCCCTTGCGGAGTCCTCTTTTACGCTTCGAGGATTTGATGCCGAGGTTATGACGGTGGTTGTTGTGCGACATCTTTATTTTTCCGCTACCGGTAAGAGAAAATCTCTTGGCAGAGGCTCTGTGCGTCTTGATCTTTCCCATGTTTCATTCTCCTTTTCGGGATTTCTCCCTGCATAATTATTTATTAAAATTCAAATGCTTGAATTTACAATAACGACTTTGGGGTAAGGCTTATTTCTTGTCTGCCTTGAGCGGGGCGAGAATCAGGGACATGTATCTGCCCTCGAGCACGGGTTTCTTCTCCGCGCTACCGTTCTCTGCGCACGCCTCCTCAAACTTCGCGAGGACATCGCGTCCGAGGTCAAGGTGCGTCATCTCTCTGCCGCGAAAGCGGACAACCGCCTTTACCTTATTTCCTTCGGAGAGAAACTTCTTCGCCTGATTGACACGGGTATCGAAGTCGTGCTGACCGATCCGGCAGGAGAGCTGAACTTCCTTCAGCTTTACGATCACCTGCTTTTTCTTCGCTTCCTTCTCGCGCTTGTCACGCTCGAAGCAGAATCTGCCGTAGTCAATGACGCGGCACACCGGCGGCGTTGCCGTAGGAGCGATCAGAACGAGATCCACGCCGTGATCGTACGCATACGCACGGGCATCCGCAATCTTCATAATACCGAGCTGTTCGCCGGCAGGGCCTGTCACTCTGACTTCCGTCGCTTTGATTTCCTCATTGATGGGGAGATCTTTTGTGTTGTTCGCGCTAATGGCTGTATACCTCCGAAAAAATAAAAATGCGCACAGAAATCTCCGTGCACACCTAATACCCCGTTCGGGGAAAGTATGAACCATACGCGCCCGTGCGGTATGGTGAGAACGGAAATTCTGCTTGATTTACGGTGATATTATATCACGGCTTTTTCCGTTTGTCAAGGGGTTTTCGAAATTTCTTTTTTGAAATACGGAAAGATGCCCGATTCTCGTCCTTCGAACGGCTTTTGCATTCGAACGGCTTTTGCAAAGAATTTATAAGAGCCGCCCGAAAAGATCGGGCGGCTCTTCCCTTTTCATCTCACAAAGTGGTCCGTTTGCTATGATTATTTTTTGCTTATCGTCCCGTCCGTGCACCGAATCGTATAATCGACGGTTCCGTTATCCCAATGTTCGCTTTTTGAGATGGCATTCCATTGCTCCACGGCGCCTTTATAGTCGATGATCGTCAAGCCTGTGCAACTCTCGAACGCATAAATACCGATGCTCGTGATGTCCTTCGGAATTGTAATGCTTGTAAGGCCGGTGCAACCGTAAAACGCGCCACTGCTGATTCCCGTAACGCCCTCTGGAATTGTAATGCTTGTAAGACCGGAACAACCCTCGAACGCATAAGAACCGATGTACACGACACCTGTCGGCATGGTAATACTTGTAAGACCGGAACAACCCACGAACGCAAAAGAACCAATATACACGACACCGGTCGGGATGGTAATGCTCACAAGCGATGTGCACCAAGCAAACGCATAATCGTCGATGCTTGTGACGCTATCGGAAACCACGACATTTATAAGTCTTTTGCATCCGTTAAATGCGCCAGCGCCGATGCGCGTGACACCCGTAGGGATCGTAATGCTCACGAGAGATACACAATTGTAAAACGCATTGGAATTGATTTCGTAATTCTTCCCGCTCGACGACTTTTCCGGAAGGATCAGAGATGTTTCGCTCCCTATATATCCTACAAGGTACGCGTGCGTGCCATCCTCGAAAAAGATATATCCGTTCTCATCGGTGGTAAGGCAAGTTTTTTCTTTGCTTGTACTGATATGTTTTGCATAATATCCGACATTTCCGTAATCCACACTTCCTGCCGTAATATTCAAAGAAGATCGATTGATGACCTCGACGAGCCTTTCGCACCCTGCAAACGCACTGTCTCCGATGCTTGTAACATTCTGCGGAATCGTGATGCTCATCAAAAACGAACAATAAAAGAATGCCTTTTCGCCGATGCTCTCGCACTTGGAATCCTCGGTAAAGGTTACCGTCCGAAGATTGACACAATCCTCGAATGCATTGTTGCCGATTACCGTCACGCCGTCCGAGATCGTAATGCTCACAAGGAATACACAGCCATAAAACGCATAAGAATTGATTTTGTAATTCTTTCCGCTCGGCGACTTTTCCGGAAGGACCAAGGACGTTTCACTCCCTATATATCCTACAAGATACGCGTCCGTGCCGTCATCGTAAAAGATAAATCCGTTCTCATCGGTGGTAAGGCGGGCATCCTCTTCGCTCGTTATGATATGCTTTGCATAATATCCGACATATCCGTGATCCGCACTTCCTGCCGTAATGTCCAAAGAAGACAGATTGATGACCTCAACGAGCTTGTAGCAACCTGCAAATGCATTGTCACCGATACTTGTAACACTCTGCGGAATTGTGATGCTCGTAAGTCCTTTGCACCCGGAGAATGCAAAAGAGCGGATAGTGGTAACCCCTTCCCAAAGGGTAATTCCTCCTTTTATCGCAAGAGGGACGGCTATGAGTTCCGTCATCTCCTTATTGTAAAGCACGCCACCGTATGCACTAAACCACGGATTTCCCTCTTCCACCGTAAAGCTCTCCAATTTTTTGCAGTCGGAGAAAATCAAATTGTTCGAAGGAGACTTTAGCGACGCGAGATTTGCCGGAATGCAATAACTCGTGATCTCTTTATCGAAAATATAATAAATTTCGCTCTTGTCGTAAGTATAGATAGCAACCTCATCGCGTGTATATGCTTTGTTGTTTTTATCGACGAGAATGACCTTGTTTCCCGTAAGCGAATCTACGATACGATCGATCCCTTCGAGCACCACATTGCCATAAAGCCCACCGGACGGAGCGACGTTATGATAGCCGCTTCCCCAGTTCGCAATTCCTATGCACGATACATTTGCTCCGAGTGTGAGCGTTTCGAGATATGCACATCCGGAAAATGACCAGTATGCAACATCTTTTGTTTCATCGGGAATTGTATATTCCGTCCGCGTGTTTGCCCCCGGGTAGGAGATCAACGTATACAACGACTTGGTAAAGAGGACGCCGTCCTGCGAGCAGAACCACGGATTCTCCTCATCCACCTCGATATTTTCCAAGTCGGCTTGTCTGAATGCAAAATCCCAAATAAACTTTACCGTCTTCGGCACGCGGACGAAAGTGATGCCCGGCGAAAGTATGGTATTTGCCGAAGCGCTACCGAGAGAAATGACCGTATAGACGATGCCGTTGTAGGTAATCGTTTCCGGGATCTCCGTGTGTCCCGAACCCGTAATATAATTCAATTCCACGGCATCGTATCCTACCACGGTAAAATCGCGGTTGTTCATACGGAAAGTCGTGTTCAGTATCGCCTGCGTCGGGTCAGAAAACTCTTCTGCCGAGCGTACGGGCAGATCATATAAAAAGCTTGCGCCGACACCCGCGCTCGTGTCAAAGGTATGGGTATCAAGGAACGCTTTCGTGTTATCGTACTTCCAACCGCCCTCGCTCCAAAGCGTATTGGTATTATCGTTCACGCAGAAGTAATTATAAGCAATTCCCCATTTCCAATTACCCGTGCCTAAACCACCGACAAAAGAATCATCCCATGTCAGGTCACACCAATACCAGTTCCCGTCGTCCGATCGTATCAGATTCCACGCGTGAGCCTCTCCATCCGCTGTTCCCGTCACGAAGAGGTTCTCCACACCCGAATAATTCAAAAGGATCTGAAAACTCCGTGCATATCCTTCGCAGACTGCACCCGACCCGTTGAAAACGCCGAGGATATTGTGTGCCCACGCCGCCGTCTCGGGCTTTTCGTCGTCCCCATAAGCGTAATCGATCGCTTCAATGATAAAATCGTGATAAGCCAACGCGGTGCGGTAAACGCTATCCGATGCACTTACACGAGAGGAATACTTTTCGATCTGATCGACGATCAGAGCATTGTATTTGCCTCTCTCCGTGCCGACGGCATATTCGTTCTCGGTGAGCAAGGTCAGCTCACCTTCGGTGCAGGTGACGGTGTTTGCCAACCAGTAATAGAGCGGATTGTCGTCTTTATAGGTTTTCCAGACGGAAACGGCTTCATCGGATGTCAGACCGAGCTGCGAAAAGTCCAAAGTTGCCACTGTCAAATTTTTCGCATCGAGCGATGTATTGACATGGAAGATCCGCACCTCTTTATCGATCGCTTCATAGAGAGCCTGTCTCGCCTCTCCCTTGTCCATGGTTCCGAGGTATTCATATCCGTATGTACCGTTGAAGATGTCCAAACCATTCAGATCGGAGGGGGTCTCATACACTTTGCCGCAGACCGCACACAGTTTTCCCGTGCCCGTAAAGCGATGTCCGACGGGATCTGCCGTTTTGACCTGTGCCGCACCGCACACTGCGCAGATCCGCACCTGCCAACGTTCGGTACAAGAGGAGATCATATCCAGCCAGCCGCCAAAGGTATGCTCTGCCTCCTCTATAAAGTTGTATTCGACATTCTTGCACTTTGAACAGGTGCGCACAGAATAGCCGATGGAGGTACAGGTCGCCGCACGAACGAGTTCCCAATCGGAATAGCTATGCTCGCATACCGGCAGTCTGCCGCAGTTCGTAACGCTCCCGTCCGTCATGGTAACGAGGAGTTCGCCTGCCTCATTGAACGCTACATTTGCGATACCGACGCCATCCGCTCCGACAACCTGACCGCAATCGATCACCCTTCCGTCGGTTAACCGAACGATCAGCTTACCGTTTTCTATAACAGCTTCCGCAACGCCGACCCCGTTCGCACCGGCGTCGCCTTTGTCGCCTTTTTCACCCGTGGCTTTTACGCCGAGAGATGTCCATGTTGCACCGTTGTCGTAAGAGATGTACCAATAGTTATCCTCACCGACTTTGAGTTGCGGGGTCGTTCCGTCCTTTCCGTCTGCACCCGCTTCGCCGGTGTCACCTTTGTCACCTTTTTCTCCCTGTGCACCAGCGTCACCCTTGTCACCCTGTTCACCGGCGTCGCCCTTATCGCCTTTCGCGCCCGTGGCTTTTACGCCGAGAGATGTCCATGTTGCACCGTTGTCGTAAGAGATGTACCAATAGTTATCCTCACCGACTTTGAGTTGCGGGGTCGTTCCGTCCTTTCCGTCTGCACCCGCTTCGCCGGTGTCACCTTTGTCACCTTTTTCTCCCTGTGCACCAGCGTCACCCTTGTCACCCTGTTCACCGGCGTCGCCCTTATCGCCTTTCGCGCCCGTGGCTTTTACGCCGAGAGATGTCCATGTTGCACCGTTGTCGTAAGAGATGTACCAATAGTTATCCTCACCGACTTTGAGTTGCGGGGTCGTTCCGTCCTTACCATCTGCACCCGCTTCGCCGGTGTCACCCTTGTCACCTTTCGCTCCCGTAATCGAATCGATAGCGACAAAGTTATACCACGTTTCGGTATCCTGATACCGCCACTGGATAAACTCACCGTTCGAGCGGAACTCGACGGCGAGTCCGCGTATCGCCTCGATAAATTCCTCCAGTGTGCCGTCAAACCCGCTCTTCACCGCCACATCGTACGCCGTGCTCAACGTGTAGATGCCGGGTTCCGTCGGCTCTTTTTCTTTTTCGTCCGCACAAGCTGCCATGCATAAGATCAAAGCCAGTGTCAGAAGAACAAGAGGGAAAAGACGCAGTAATTTTTTCATAAAAAGATCCTTTCTTTTGCCTTAAAATTTATACTTTCGGCAAATATTTCATCTAAATTATGATTATATTACAATGTGGGAGAAAAGTCAAGGGTATCGTGCATTTTTTGTTCGAACTTTGCAGAATTCGGAAGCCTGCGAATGGTTCAAAACAACTTGTTTGATTTTTGCTTTTTGACGATTTCTCCCTTTTTACCAAAAATCGAGCGAAAAAATTGTGAAATATTCCATCTTTACAAATCCGGCGGAATGGGGTATAATAACTACCGACGACAAGAGCCGACCGTCGGATACATCAATCTCATGATGTTCACCTCCCCTGTGCCGCGCTCTCGGGGCTGCCGAAAGGCATCTGCCCGCTTCGCCGTCGTGACCGGACTGTGGCGCGCCGCAAGGCGCGGTACCGGTGCCCTCCTCCGGGAGGCACCGCCTCTTCCGTCGGTCGCGCCGGCTTTTTTTATTTGTTAAAATATTTTGAAATATCATAAAAATATTAGAAAAAGGTGTAGACTTTTCAGAAAATGTATGATAGAATAGAATGACATATTTTGTACTGTCACATGTATGATTACCCTGCCCCTTGGCATTTTCCGGAGACGATATGAACGATACCAACCATTCCAATATGAAACAGAATACCGACGACACCCCCGTGCGTGAGAGCGACGGCGAGATGATTCTCCCCGTTGTCCCCCTGCGCGGCGTTGTCGCTTTTCCCGATGTACAGATAAATGTGGAGCTTGCCCGCGCCGCGTCGCTCAAGGCGTTCGCCGCCGCGGCGACCTCGGAGGATGCGAAGCTCCTCCTCGTCGCGCAAAAGGATGTGGCGGTCGAAGAGCCGACCGCGCGCGACCCCTATTCGATCGGCGTGCTCGCCGTAATCCGTCATGTGGTGAAAACACCGCAGGGGACGCTGAATGTCGTATTTGAAGGACTTTCCCGCGTCCGCATGCACGCCTATGCCGAAAAGGAAGGCTATCTCGTCGCCCACGCCACCGAGCGGAAAGAAGAGGAGCCCCGTCCCTCTCTCTTCCTCGACTCCCTGATGCAGGAGGTCGAGAACCAGCTCGAGGGTCTGAAGGACATTCACCCCTCCTTTACCGAAGAAATGCGGATCGCTGCCCTTGCGATCAAGCACCCGCTCGCCCTCGCGGACTTTGTCGCGTCCTGTGCCCTCATCAATTATAAGAACAAGCAGAGCGTCCTCGACGCCGTCCGTGCGAGCACAAGACTCGAAAAACTGCTCGTCGCCCTCGGTGAGGAGCGTATGATCCTCACCTGCGAGCATGACATTCAGACGCAGGTCAAGGAAAAGATCGACAGAAGTCAGAAGGACTACTTCCTGCGTGAGCAGGTCAAGGCAATTCAGGCAGAGCTCGGTGAAGACGACGATGACGAGATCCGCGAATACGACGAGAAGATCGCCGCCGCACACCTGCCGAAGGATGTGGAGGATAAGCTCTACAAAGAGCTGAACAAGCTCTCGAAGACGCCCTACGGCGCCGCCGAAGGCACCGTGATGAGAAACTATCTCGACACCTGCCTCGAATTTCCCTTCACGAAACATACAAACGAGCACGCAACGGTGGCGGAGGCGAGAAAAATTCTCGACGCCGACCACGACGGACTGAAAAAGGTCAAGGAGCGTATCCTCGAATTTGTGGCGGTGAAGGAATTCTCCCCCGATGTGAAAAATCAGATTCTCTGCCTCGTCGGACCTCCCGGCGTCGGCAAGACCTCGGTCGCGGCGTCCATCGCCCGCGCCCTCGGACGCAAGTATGCGCGCATCTCTCTCGGCGGCCTGCACGACGAGGCGGAGATCCGCGGACACAGAAAGACCTATGTCGGTGCGATGCCCGGACGCATTGTCACCGCCCTCATCAATGCGAAGGCGAATAACCCCGTCATCGTCCTCGACGAGATCGACAAGATCGCCAAGGACTTCCGCGGAGATCCGACCTCGGCACTGCTCGAGGTGCTCGACCCCGAGCAGAACAAGGCGTTCCGCGACAACTTCATGGAGATGCCGGTCGACCTCTCCGACTGCCTGTTCATCGCGACGGCAAACAGCTATGACGGCATTCCCCTCCCCCTGCTCGACCGTATGGAGGTCATCGAGCTTCCGACCTATACCGACAGTGAAAAACTCGCGATCGCGAAAAACCATCTCTATCCGAAACAGCTGAAGCGCAACGGCATGACAAAGCGTCAGGTGAAGATCACCGACGATGCCCTGCTCGGACTGATCCGGAGCTACACGCGGGAGGCGGGCGTCCGTTCTCTCGAGCGTGAGATCGCCTCTCTGATCCGCAAGAGCGCGAAGAAGATCGCGGAGGAGGACTGCCGTTCCGTCACCGTGACGGGTGCCGATCTCGAGGCATTCCTCGGTAAGCCGAAGGTGCACCCCGACCTTCCCGAAGAGACCGATCCCGTCGGCATTGTCAACGGACTTGCCTACACGCAGGCGGGCGGCGATCTTCTGAAGGTGGAGGTCGCGGTCATGGAAGGCTCGGGAAAAATCGAGCTGACCGGCTCTCTCGGCGATGTGATGAAGGAATCGGCGAAGATCGCCCACTCCTATGTCCGCACGGTCGCCGAAAAGTATGCGATCGAAAAGGATTTCTACAAAACGAAAGATCTGCACATTCACTTCCCCGAAGGGGCAATCCCGAAGGACGGTCCCTCCGCGGGTGTCACCATGGTGACCGCCATGGTCAGTGCCCTCGGGAAAATCCCGGTGCGCCGCGATGTCGCCATGACGGGCGAGGTCACGCTCACCGGAAAGGTGCTCCCGATCGGCGGACTGCGGGAAAAGACGCTCGCCGCCTATCGCGCGGGGATCAAAACCGTCCTTCTCCCAAAGGAAAACCTCGCCGACCTCGACGAGGTGGACGAGGAGGCAAAGGCGCACCTCGCCTTTATCCCCTGTACAAACGCCGAAGATGTCCTGAAAAACGCGCTTCTTCGCTGATCTTCCGGACTTTTCCGAAAGGAGACCCCATGGCAATCAATTATTCCCGCGCCGACCTCGCCCTCTGCGTCGGCACGCAGGCACAGTTCCCCCGCGATCCGCGTCCCGAGATCGCGCTCTCCGGCAGATCGAATGTCGGAAAGAGTTCGCTCATCAACACGCTGCTCGGCAGAAAGTCGCTCGCCCGCGTCTCCTCCGCCCCCGGAAAGACCGTGACGGTCAACTATTATGATGTGGACGGAAAGCTCTATCTTGTCGACCTGCCGGGCTACGGCTACGCCAAGCGCGCAAAGGAGAAAAAAGGCGCGTTCGGTCGGCTGACCGACGACTTTTTCACCAAGAATCCGTCCGCGGACGCTCTGCGCCTTGTCATTCAGCTGGTCGATGTCCGCACGGGTCCGACCGAAGACGACTGCATGATGATCAACTTCCTGATCGAAAGGGAGATCCCTTTCCGGGTAGTTCTGACAAAAACGGACAAACTCTCAAAGAGTGCGCTCGCCGCGGCAATGACCGAGCTTGCCGAAGGTGTCTTCAAGGACACCGGCATCGAACCGATCCCCTTCTCCTCCATGAGCGGCGTCGGAAAAACCGAGCTGCGCGACCTTATCGAGAAAACGGCGGCAAAATAAAAATCCAATCGAAAAGAAGGTAACCAAGTGACAGGAATTACTTCCTACCTCTATTCCGCCCTTGCGGCGCTGATCGCCCTGACCGTGCACGAATATTCCCACGGATATGCGGCATACCGTCTCGGCGACCCGACGGCAAAGATGGCGGGACGCCTCTCTCTGAATCCTCTCCGTCACCTTGACCCCATCGGTGCGATCTGCCTTGTTTTCTTTCACTTCGGGTGGGCGAAACCCGTTCCGATCAATCCGAACAATTTCAAGAAGCCGAAGCGCGATTTTGCC
>CALAFS010000205.1 GCA_937892405.1 uncultured Clostridia bacterium | reverse complement strand
TCCGGGGGACGGTTTTCGCCGACGCGCCCGATGGAAATAGGGAGTGCGGGAAGCGGAGCCTGCGGAGCGCCACGCGCGACCATATTTCCGAGCCGTCTTGAACCGGTTCCGAAGGAACAGGGGGCAAGTCCTCGCCCGCACCAAAAACATAAACTTCATCCGACAACTTCGCTTATATTTGCTTTGCTTTTCATCTCTTCTTAACAGCCCACGCGGGTGAAAGGTAAGCAAGGCGAAAAGCGTCCGGGGGACGGTTTTCGCCGACGCGCCCGATGGAAATAGGGAGTGCGGGAAGCGAAGCCTGCGGAGTGCCCCGCACGACCATATTTCCGAGTCGTCTTGAACCTGTTCCGAAGGAACAAGGTTCAAGTCCTCGCCCACACGAAAAAAATCCGAAACCATTCGGTTTCGGATTTTTGGTGCGGGTGAAAGGACTTGAACCTTCACGAAGTTGCCCCCACAAGAACCTGAATCTTGCGCGTCTGCCAATTCCGCCACACCCGCGTGTGAATATCCTCTGATTTTTACACGGCGAGGACAACCGAGACGGAGCATTTCGCTGAATCCGTAAAAGAAACACATTTCTGTGCTCCGCACCCGATCGAGCACGCTCTCACAGGTACTTTCCTATTTTACCATAACCCTTTTGCTTTGTCAAGATGTTTTCCGAAGATTTTTCGCTTTTTGCAAAAATTCTGTCGGCGGTTCTGCGTCCCATGCCGCAAAAACGCGGCACGAATAAAGGGGAGATGAACACCCCGAAGCCGTGCTGTCACCGTGCGCTTCTTGCTCGTGAAAGGCGAATCGGAGTTTCATGCCTGTCGTGCGACGCCTTTCACGAAATACTTCGGGAAGATCATATACGGAACGAAGATCGGAAGATCTGCAATTTGCTTTTTTTGCTCTATATGCCCTTATAAGAAAGCGACGCGATCATGGCGCCGGGGGCACCCTTGATATCAGGGAGGGTTTGCAGATGAAGGTAGCACAGTCCGTTCGGTGCACTGCTCTGCATGGAAAGGACGGTAAGGGGCATATCGTTCACGAAGACTCGCGTTTCACGGGTCCGGCAGTCGAAATCAAGTCGCAAATCGGCAAAGAGGGATTTTTCGGGAAGCATGCTCTTTGTGAGGACGAAGGAAAAGGCGGCACTTTCGGCGACGGTGGAATCCGTCGGGTTCAGCCAACGGTCAAGGAGAGAAATGCGAAGCCCCTGTCCCTTGAGGGCGAGGCGGATTGTCACGCGGGCACGCATGGCGGCGGGAAAATTCCACACCGCGCCGCCGAGCGGGGTCAGTCGACGGGGGTCATCACTGCTTGTAAGGCAGAGCACCTCGTGCCCGTTGTCTGCCGGGGAGGGCATCATGACAGCGGTAGAGACGCGGTTATAGGCGCAGTGACCGACGAAACTGTCGGGGTCTTCCCTGCTCCCACGGAAGCATCCGAGCACGCTCTCAAGATACCCTTGTGCGGAGATGGCGTGCATACCGTGCAGGAAGTTTTCTCCTCTCGATGTTTCATAGAGCCAACGAAGATCGAAAATCAGGATTCTGCGGCAAGCCTCATGCTGACCGAAGGAGAGCATGATCTTCCCTTCCGGGAGTTCCAGTGCCTCGAACTGATGGACGCTCTTATCTCTGCCCGTAGCGCTTCCGCCGAGGGAGCGATAGTCCGGAGCATTGCGGTGCGGATTCAGGACCATCTCACGAAAGCCGATCCAACTTTTTCCGTCATTTTCCGAGACGGCAGCATGATTTGCGTCACGATTTGTAAACACATCTTCCCATATGCCGTCGGCATCCTCGCGTTCCGGCAGGGGTTGGGTATTGCACCAGAAGAAAAGAAGTCTGCCGTCCGAGAGGCGAAGGAGGCGCGGCATGGTCGCCGTGGCGTGAAAGGTCGAAGGAGCCGGATCGCTCCAGTTCTCGCCGCCGTCCTCAGAATAGGAGATATAGTGAAAATCCGTCGCGGTGCGGGAGAGCATCATCAGTCTGCCGTCCGACAGCTCTGCGATGGTATTCTCGCGATTGTTCTGCTGCCAGCGGACGCCCGTGTGTGGGGGCTTTGGCGTAAACAGGGGTGCGGGCTTCAGCGGGAGGACATGCCATGCGTGAAGATCCCCGTCGGAAAACATCAAAACGGAAAAGAATGCCGTCGGGTGCAGTGCCGTGCGGTGCTCATGTCCGATGAGGAGGACGCGATCTCTCTTGCGCAGGACAAGAGGCGGCAGAAGGTCAAAATATGCCTTCTCCGAGATCCGGATCCTCTCGGGAGAGGGGTCGTCGGGAGAGTTACCGAGGAGGAGAAATGTCCCCTTCCCCTCTTCGCTCGTTGCGATCGCGTATTTCCCGAGGCGGGGAATATACACCGAGGCGCCGAGGGTGCTCTTTTCGGTGACGAGATGCCGCTTCCATGAAAGACCGCCGTCGCGTGAGGCGATATAGTCCCTCTCGGCGTCCGTGTCGAAGACATTCTTCGGACGGTAAGTGCCGTAGGCGCGGATCTCGCCGTCGGGCATGACCGTGAGATTTCCCCACGCGTCCCCGTCAGGTGCCGCGACCACGGTCGGGGCAAAGATGTCCTTGTAAAATCTTCTGTCCTCGTCGCTCATCAGCGACGCGATGCGTTCTCTGTCCGTTCGGTATTCCATCGGTGCTCTCCTTTGTCGATGTGATCTCATTATAGCATAAAGCGGGAGGGCTGTCAATTCCCCGCGGTGCAAAGTCCGGAAGGAACAACATTTCGCAAAAAAGCGAGGCGTTCCGATGAAAGAACGCCTCGCTCCTTTGTCCGTACCTTATGAGGCTTGCGGCACGGGGGGATATTATCCGAGCTTCCCGTCTCCGCCCATCAGGGCGGTCATCTCCTCGATACGCTCAAGGGGAAATGGCGGCTCGCAAAGAGGTTTCATTGCGATGCTCATGAGCTTCATGGGGTTATCGTCTGCCGCGACGCGATTCGACGACAGGGCACCGCAACGGCGGCAACGGTGAATGATCGCCCATTCTCCGCCCTTCCGTACCCAGACGCCGATCGGTTCCATGATCCCGCCGCAGTCGCTCTCTCTGTCCCCCGGCTCGATGTCGAGATGAAGACTGGAGAGACAGTTCGGGCAATGGTTGCGGTGGTCGCTCCCCGCCCCGACGGGCGTGACGAGCCTGCCGCAGACCTTGCAGGTGAAGCTGTCGTCGCAGGGGTGTGTTTTGTAATATCCTTTTTCAAAAGTTTTCCGTTTGTTTTCACGGTTCATAAATGTTTCCTCCCGATGGTGTTTCTCCTTCCGGGAGGTCTGGCGGATTTTTTATGTGGATTTGCCGAACCTCCCGGTCAAATCACACAATCCGAAGTACTGGTAGAAAGTTTCAAACAATTCTCCTAAAATAATTTTTATTTTTGACTTGTCGTCAGTGAAAGAATAGCACATGTCGAAACATTTGTCAAGAGAATAGGGAGAAATTCCCTGAATTTTTAGGTGGCGCACGACGAGAGGATTCTATCCGCCGCAACTCCCGTGGCTTTGACAGATGCCGCACAACATGCCGAGTTATGATTTCTCTCTTCCGGTTACGGATTCTTCTTCCGAATAATGGCTCTCCAAAAACTCCGCGTCGGTCATCAGGACATAGAAGACCCTGCCGTAGTTCGCACTTTCGACGATTCTGCCGTGGTCGAGCACCGCCGTATAGCTCCCGTCCTTGCGGGCAAAGCGGAATTTCACATAGTCGTTCGTGCCGTCGCTCTTCGACTCTATCTGCTCCCAAATGCTCTTTTCCACGCCCGCGAGATCATCGGGGTGCACAAGCCCCGAGAAACGGCAACCGCAGAACTTCATGAAGTCCTCAAGGCTCTCGCACCCGGCGAGCTTTACCATCTCGTTGTTGGCGAAGAGCATGGTATCGTCCGCGGGATCCGCCTTGTAGATCAAGAAAGCGCCGGGAAGATGCTGTGAAATGTCGTTTAAGGCAAAGCCGAGACCGGCACGCTTCTCAAAGTGGAAATTTTTATCATAGACAAGACAGGCATGCTTTCCGCGCAGTTTCGCCTCATAGAGAGCGATGTCGCTACGGTTGGAAAGCTCGGCGCGGGTCTTTGCCTGCGCTGGATATTCCGCATAACCGAGCGAGACGGTGTAGGAATGTTTCTCCCCGTTATGGAAGAAGGTTCTCTGCACTTCGACAAAGCGTTCGAGCGCCGCGGCGGCGTCCTTTGCCGTACAGCCTTCGAGAACGATATTGAACTCGTCACCGCCACTGCGCGCCAGAATGGCGTCCTTCGGGAAGGCGGCGACAAGGTCACCTGCGAGATGACGCAGGGCGTTATCCCCGATCGCGTGACCGTAGAGGTCGTTGACGAACTTGAAGTCGTCGATATCGAGCACCGCCTCCACGCACGGCTCTCCCTCGTGAGATGAGAGGTATTTCGCAAAGGCGTTTTCAAAGCCGGCACGGTTCAGAAGTCCGGTCAGGACATCAACGGTCGCCAACTGTTTATACTTATTGTGCCGCTCCGCCAGAATCAGGGTAAAGAGCGTGAGCGCGGCAAAAAGAAGAATGATCAGGGCGCCTGTCAGGAAGACGACCATGGTCTTGTCCCCTGCGTTCCAGCCGCCGTGCGGCATGACCTCCAGCGTCCATGTACTGCACCCGAGCGTAAAGCTCTTCGTCGCGGGCGTTGTCAACTCCGCCTCCGAAGAGAAGACGGTCTTGCTGTCCCGCTCATCGATGGACGACTCTTTTGTCAGGCGGTAGTCATAGCCGAAACTGTCGAGTGCCTCGATGGAATCCTCAAAGATCTTCGGCACCTTAATAATCACCACGGTAAATCCCCAGAATTCCTGCGACTCGGGGGTGTCGTCCTCTTTTGCAAGATAGACGGGATTGCGGATCACGATGCCTTCCCCGCCCTGTGAGAGGGTGAAGGGTCCCTGCACGGTGATTTTATCGTGATCTCTCGCGTACTCGGAAATGGTCGCGCTCTGCGGATCGCGGAACACATCGACGCCGCTGTCCCTCGCCGTCGAGGGCGGATAGCACTGCGTCACGACGCCGTCCGGGGCAAGCTGAATTGACTGAATGTACTCGGTAATCAGGTTCTTCGCGACGGTGTCGAAGTCATTGACTTCTCCCTTTTCGCTGATGAGAATCTGCTCGAGCGCGTTGGTGACGGCGACACCTTTGCTCAGTTCGCTCTTCATGCGTTCGGAATAGGTCTCGGCGTTCAGCGACGCGTTGGTTTTCAGATGGTCTTTATGCTCGTAGTGCGTCAGATGCACCGCCGGGCTGAGGAGTCCGATCCCGATAAACAAAACGAGGATGGGCAACCAGACGACCATTTTGTACTTTTTGATTTTTGACTCGGTCATACTGTCTCCTTCGCGGCAATGTCGGCTGATCGCACACATTCCCGCTATCTTTAACAGTATAACACTCATCTTCGGCTTTTTCAACCCTCGTTCTGTTATCTATTTGTAAACAATTACTTTCCGCTGAAGACAGGAAAATAGGAATACTCCCCGTAATCCCGGAAGGAAAGGTCCGTGAGAATCTTCATATCCTCTGCGGAAATCGTGAAATCGAGCGCGGCGTTCTCGCGGATGTGCACCTCGGAGGTTGCCTTCGGCAGGGCGATCATGCCAAGCTCGAGAATATATTTCACACAGAGTCGGGCGGGGCTGACACCGTATTTCTCTGCCGTCTCACGGATCAAGGGATTTTTCAGCGCCTCGCCGTGAGCGATCGGAGAGTACGCCTCGGTGGCGATGCAGTGCTCTTTATCAAAGGAAAGAAGATCTTTCGGCGTATTGCCGATGTGAGCGAGCACCTGATTGACCGCGGGACGAATCTTGCAGACGGAAAGCAGACTCTCGAGATCGTCGCGAAGGAAGTTCGAGCCGCCGATCGCACGCCCCTTTCCCGCCATGAGGGCATCCTCCATGGCGCGCCAGACCTCGCGGTTCTCCTCAAAATAGCGTTTTTCACCGCGGAACTCCGCCCACGGTTGGGGACTGTGAATAATCAGCAGGTCGATATAATCGAGTCCGAGCGCCGAGAGAGAATCGTCTACCGCCCGGGCGGCACTCTCATAGGTCTTGTACTCCGCGCGCACCTTGGTCGTCACGAAGATTTCCTCGCGCGATAGACCGCACCCGCGGACACCGAGACCGACGCCGTGCTCGTTTTCATATGCCTCGGCGGTGTCGATATGGCGGTAGCCCGCGCGGATCGCGCATTTCACGGCGTCCGCCGCGTCATGATCGGGAATGCACCATGTGCCGAAGCCGAGAGCGGGGATCTTCACCCCGTTATTCAATGTGACGGTATCTTTCATATTATTCTTCTCCTTCATGGATAAAATCTTTGTTTTCTACCTTTTTCGACCGATTTTTACTTCTCAAGAGAGTCATAGAGCGCGTCGCTCACGCCCTCACACCATTCGGTGTGCGTATCGGTACCGGGCACTTCGATCGCGATGTGAGAAAACCAGCTGTTCTTCTTTGCGCCGTGCCAGTGTTTTACCTCCGCGGGGATCGTAATCACGGTGCCGGGAGTCAGAGAGACGGGTTCTTTCCCCTCCTCCATATACCAGCCTTCGCCCGCCGTGCAGACAAGAATCTGTCCGCCGCCGCTCGTCGCGTGATGGATATGCCATGCGTTACGGCAGGAGGGCTCAAAGGTGACATTGGCGAGGAAAACCGTCTTCTTCGGATCGGTCAGAGGATGAAGAAAGGAGGCACCGGTGAAATAGCGGGCGTAGGCGGTGTTCTCTTCTCCTTTTCCGAAGACATTTTCTTTTTCAAACTCTTTTTCACTCATTTTTCTTCTCCTTATCTTTATTTTCTACTATTTTTCCGCTTTATCAGACTTTTTACTCTTTCACACCATACGCCGACTTCCACTTCGGGCGTCTCCATGTGATCTCCCCCTTCCGAGTCGAAGCGAACGCAAAACTCCTCTGCGAAGGCGGCGCCGTGGCACGCTGTCTTAAGATCTGCGATCACATGTCCTTCCCAGCCGCCGTTTGTCATAAAGGGAACGACGGTTTTCCCCGTGAAGTCCTGCCCGTGGAGAAAGGTGCGGACGGCGGGTGCCATCGTGTACCACCAGGTCGGCGTACCGACGGCGATGACATCATAGGACGAGAGATCGTAAGGACAGGGCTTCACGGGAGGCTCATACCCCGCCTCAACCTCACGCTGTCCTTCGTCGACGACCTCCTCATAGGTGCCCTCGTAGGGTTTCTCGGTCTCGATGCGAAAAAGATCGGCACCGGTCGCCGCCTGCAGAGCCTTTGCTATGCGTGCGGTGTTGCCGCACGACTGGGAATAATAGACGATCAGAAGTTTTTTCATGCGTTTTTTACCCACCTTTCAATGTTCTTTTCGGATGCTCCGATCCGACTGCCGTGGACGGCAAGTCCCTCTTCCACTTTTGCCTCGCGGCAGAGGCGGCGAAGATCCGCGACACTCGTGCCGAGCCCGCTGCCCTCATGGGTGCAGAAGGGACGAAGGATCTTCCCCGTCATGTCGGAAGACGCAAGAAAGGTGCAGACAGCCATCGGCACCGTACCCCAATAGTTCGGATAGCCGAGATAGATCGTGTCATATGCCGAAAGGTCGGGCACGGGATGAAGAAGTTCGGGGCGGGCGTCCTTCTCTTTGTCGCGCCGTGCCTCCTCAATACAGGTGTTGTACTCCTCCGAATAGGGTACCTTCTGTTCAATATGATAAATATCCGCTCCGGTCAGGGTGTGAATCTTCTCGGCGACAAGCTCGGTATTTCCTTTTGCGAGCTGCTTCAGGCTCCCGCTGACATAATTCTCTCCGGCACGCGAATAATACGCTATCAATGTTTTTCCCATTTCTTCCCCCCGCCGTTTCTGTCACGGCCGAAATTCATAAAACTTCCCGCTTTGCTTTTCGGGTTCTGTCCTTATTTTAACACAAATCCTCTTGACAGGGAATCTCCGATGTGTTATCATGGTATAAACCGCAGGTTGATACGAGGAGTTTTTTTATGTACGATCCTTTGCTCGACACTCTGCTCACCGTCGCGGAGGACGGGAGCTTTACCAAGGCGGCGGAGCGCCTCTATCTCTCCCCGACCGCCGTCATGAAACAGATCAACACACTGGAGGGTAAGCTCGGCATGAAGCTGCTCGAGCGGACGCCCTCGGGCGCGAAGCTGACGCCGGCGGGGGAGGTCATACGCCGTCATGCCGTCATCCTCAAAGAATATGCCGCCTCCGCCCTCGCGGAGGCAAGAGCGGCGGAGGAAAGATACGACACGACCTTCTGCGTCGGGACCTCCCTTCTGAACCCGGCAAAGCCCTTTATGGACATCTGGTATCGGGTGAACCGCGACTTTCCCGATTACAAGCTGCACCTTGTCCCCTTCGAGGACAATCACGACGGGATCCTCTCCGAAATCGGGGGACTCGGAAAAAAGTTCGACTTCCTTGTCGGGGTATGTGACTCGCGGGCGTGGCTCTCCCTTTGCAACTTCCTCCCGCTCGGGGAATATCGGAAAATGATCGCCGTGCCGAGAGAGCATCCGCTCGCGGAAAAAGAAAAGCTCACCCTCGCCGACCTGTCGGGCGAGGTGCTGATGATGGTGCCGCGCGGGGGCTCGGGAATCAATGACAAAATCCGCGCGGATCTCGAAAAAGATCATCCGGAGATTCTTCTTTCGGACACGCCGCGCTTCTACGATCTCTCGGTCTTCAACCGGGCAGCGGAAGAGGGACACCTGCTCCTCAGCGTGGAGTGCTGGCGCGATGTGCACCCGGGTTTTGTCACTCTGCCTGTCGAATGGGAGTATACGATCCCTTACGGTCTTCTCTACGCCAAGGACGCGCCGGAGGATGTCATCCGCTTTGTAAAAGCGGCGGAAAATCTCGGTTAATGAACAAAAATGAAAGGTTATCTTTGCATTTTACAGTAAAAATATCATGATATTCAAAAAAAATAAAGAAAAACGGGATATGACGGAAGAGCTCGATCACGGAAAAATTCTGCCCCTCGTCTTCCGCCTGACGATCCCTGCCGTCATCGCCCAGCTGATTACCTTCCTCTACAATACCGTCGACCGCATGTATGTCGCGCGGATCGAGGGCGGGGGCATGGATGCGCTCGCGGCGCTCGGCATTGTGCTCCCGATCACGCTGATTATTCAGGCGTTCTCAAACCTTGTCGGACTCGGCGGCGCGCCGCGTGCGGGCATCAAGCTCGGCGAGGGGCAAAAGGAAGACGCCGACCGTATCTTCAATACTTCTGCGCTCCTTCTCTTCCTGCTCGGGATCCTGATCGGGGGGATCACATGGCTCTTCGCGGAGCCGATCATCCGCCTTTTCGGCTGTCCGGAGAGCGCCGTCCCCTATGCGGTCTCTTACCTCAAAATTTATGCGGCGGGCGCCGGGTTTGTCATGCTCGGAAGCGGGCTCAACCCCTTTATTCTGACGCAGGGATATTCCTTCTATGCCATGTGCTCGGTACTGGCGGGTGCCGTGCTCAACATCGTGCTCGACCCGATCTTTATCTTTACCCTCGGCATGGGGGTGAGCGGCTCGGCACTCGCGACCGTCCTGTCGCAGGCGGTGTCCTGCCTGATCGTGCTCGCCTTCTTCTTTTTGAAAAAGAGTCTTTTCCGCCTTCGTCCGGCAAAGATGAAGCCGACGCCCGCGCGGATAGGGAACATTCTCTCCCTCGGCGTCACGCCCTTTGTCATGACGATCACCGAATGTGCGATTCAGATCGTCTTCAACATCAATCTGAACCTCGCGACGGGAGGAAACAAGGATTACACCGCCGCGCTGACGGTCATGCTCAGTGCGCTCCAGCTGATTTCCCTGCCGCTCAACGGACTGGGCAACGGCATGCAGCCCTTCGTAAGCTATAACTACGGAAAAGGAAACGCGAAGCGGCTGAAACAAGGGATCACCGATGTGACGGTGATCGCCTTTCTCTTCGCACTCTCGGTCTGGTCGGTCTCCCTCGCGGTGCCCGGTATGTATGCCGATCTCTTCTCCGCCAGTGACGCGGTGCGGGCGATCGTCGTGCGCTACTGTCCCTTCTTCCTGATGGGATCCATCATGTTCTTCGTGCAGATGACGCTCCAGAACATCAATGTGGCGCTCGGGCAGGCGAAGTCTGCCCTGCTCCTCGCCGTCACGCGCAAGGTCATTATTCTGATCCCTCTCTGCTTTGTGCTGACGCACTTTTTCGGTGCGGGCGGCGTCTATTTCTCGGAAGGAATCGCTGACCTTGTCGCGGGACTTCTGACAGCAACCGTCATTTTCACCTCTTTCCCGCGGATTTTCCGCAAGAGAGAAGAAGAGGTGAAGGCGATGAAATCTTCCGAAAAATAAATAATTCTCCGGCAACGAAAAAGGACTGAGCAAACTCAGTCCTTTTTCGTTGCGGGAAGGCTCGGGATACAGCGTAAGATCACGGTAACGACCCGCTCCATCGGATCCCGACAGTCCGCGGCGAGCCAACGGGCGACCACGGCGGCGATCCCCTGTAAGTAGAACGACATCGCATATTCCCTCTCCTCCGCCGGCACCGAAAAGCGCGCGAGGATCGGATCAAAGACATGGCGGAACATCGCACGGTAGGCGTCCTCGGAGCATGTTTTCGCCTTTTCCCCGGAGTATCACCCCCTGTTTGTTTGATGAATCCGGTATAGCAGGAAAACGGGAGAAACGGAACAACAGCTTTTCGGTTTTGTGTCGATTTCAGGATTTTTTCTCTTCTCTTGCTTTTGCGATCGCGGAAAGGGCATTCAGGCTACGGGGATATCCGATATAAGGAAGGACGGTGAGGACGACGCGGGTCAGGAAATCGGCGTCGTTTCCTACCGAGAGATTCCCCTTCGCGTGTGCGAGGATCTGCGGCTCACACCCGCCCTGCGCGAGAAGAAAGCAAAAGGTAATCATCTCCCGCTCGGGGATCGTAAGCCCGCCGCGGGTGTAATAGTCGCCGAAGCAGTTCTCGGCGAGGAAGCGGTTGACCGTCCCTGCTTTCCACGCCTCCTTCATGCGCTCACCGAAAATCTGCGCCTGCACCTCCACGCCGCGTGTGAGGCGCTCTTCGCGTGTGACTTTCCCCTGCTTCGGCAGAGGAAGGGCGACGCCGCGGGAGGTAAGAATTTCGTTCGCGAGCTTCAGAAAAGGACAGACTCTCCCATAGCCGAGGTAGTCGGTCGCCTGATAGATCGTCTCCTTCAGAGCGACGGGAGAAAGCCCGCCGTCAAGCGCCTCGGGAAGATACTCCGAAAAGGCATCTGTCGCGCCGGATCCGATCAGAGTCGATAAAATTGCGAGGTGACGCGTATCGGGCTTCAATACGCAAGCGGGATCGTTCACCGTCTCTTCTTTCATAAAATGTAAAAGAATGTTTGCATATTCCGGATCTGTTTTCTCAAACATCATGATTTCTCCTTCCAAGACATATCGGGAATTTTTACGACATCTACCGGGTTTCCGTGCTCCCGGATCAGACAGACAAGATCGTTTACCGAGAGATACACCGTCGCGGTATTGTCGTTCGGATGGACGCCGACGATCCCGTCGCCCGAGAAAAGCGCCTCGTCAAGAAAAAAGGCGACGCGCCTCTCCTCATCGTTCAGCACGCCGAGCGGCGTGACGGCACCGGGGGTAAGTCCGAGACAGGCGGAAAGCTCCTCCGGGGTGGCAAAGGTCAGGGGGCGCGTGTCGGCAAGGCGGCGGAACGCCTTAAGACCCGGACGCTTATCTCCCTTTACGGCAAGAAGATAATAGTTTTTCTTTTTATCGTCGCGGACAAAAAGATTTTTCGCCTCGGCTTCGGGGTGCGGCAGCAGCACCGCAGCGAGATCCTCCATGGTATATACCGCAGCGTGCTCCACCAACTCAAACGGGATTCCCCTCTCGCGGAGGAAAGCATAAACTTCTTCTTTATTCATCCTGCGAAGGCTCCGTATCGTCGCCGTCGTCGGCGACGATATTTTTCAGGATAAACTCGTTGCCGCGGAGAAGAACGGTGCGATCGCTCCCGCAATGGGGACAGATCTTCCCGTGCTCCACGGTCGGATAGGTTTTCCCGCACGCCTCGCAGAGGGTGACGGCGGGAATCTTCTCAAGGATCAGTTCCGCGTCCTTCATGACCGTCTCCTTCGAGACTGCCCAGCGCCAGCAATCGAGCAGGTAGTCGGGCAGAACCGCCGACACTTCGCCGAGCTCGACGGTGACGGCGCGCACATGGGCAACGCCGTTCTCCGCCGCGATCCGGTTTACGCTCTTGATGACATGAAAGACCACTCCGAGCTCGTGCATATCAGTCCTTCGCCGCGTCTTGCGGCTTCGGCTTCCTTCTTTTTCTGCTTGCCGACATTGTTCTTATTGCCGAGGATACGGAAGCCGCGCTTGATGGCATACGGCAGGAGGACGCCGACCTTCTTCTCCGCGACGGTCATGCGGCTCGCCTCGGGAAGATCGCGGGAGAGATGAATGGCATCGAAAGCGCACTTCGTCGTGCAGATGCCGCAGCCGATGCACTTATTCGGATCGACGATCGACGCGCCGCAACCGAGGCAGCGGGAAGTCTCGATCTTCACCTGCTCTTCGGTCAGGGTGCCGTGGGTATCGGCAAAGGCACTCGTGCCAGCGGGGGCGTCCTTCGGCTCCTGTCTGCCGGCGGTATCGTAGGTACCGACCGAGATGTCGGCGGTATCCATCTTATGGAATTCTCTGCGGTTTCTGCCGATGGTCATGTGCCCGTGCTGTACATAGCGGTGCACACTCTCCGCCGCCGCGTGTCCCGCGGCGATGGCGTCGATCGCAAACTTCGGTCCGGTGAGAAAGTCACCGCCGACGAAGATGTCGGGTTCCGCCGTCTCATAGGTGAGAGGATCGGCGCTCGGATAATTGCCCCTGCCGAGCTCCACCGCGCTCCCCTTCAGAAGATCGCCGAGGACGACGCTCTGCCCGATGGCAAAGATCACGGTATCGGCCCCGAGGGTGACGGTGTCGGCATCGTCGAAGGTGGGAGCAAAACGCTTTTCGCTGTTATAGACCGAGAGACAGCGGCGGAAGGTGACGGCACTCGCGTGTCCGTTCTCCTCTGAGACGCTGACGGGACCGTAGCCGGGAAGGATTCTGACGCCGTCCTCCTCCGCTTCTCTGACCTCCTCGGTGCTCGCGGGCATCTCGCCCTTTGCCTCGAGGCAGACCATATGTACCTCATCGGCACCCGAGCGGGCGGCGACGCGCGCCACGTCGATCGCGACATTGCCGCCGCCGATCACGACGACCTTACCGGAGAGCTTCTTCTGCCCGCAGTTCGCTTCTTTCAGAAAGTCAACCGCGGTGACCGTGCCTTCGGCGCTCTCGCCCGGAATCCCGGGGAGTCTGCCGCCCTGACAGCCGATCGCGATATAGAAGGCGCGATAGCCCTCGGCGCGGAGTTCGTCCAGCGTGACATCGCGTCCGACCTCGATGCCCGTGCGGATCTCGACGCCCATCTCGCGAAGGACATCAATCTCCGCGTCAATGATGGCTTTTTCCAGTTTATACGAAGGGATTCCGTAGGTGAGCATACCGCCGGGACGCTCGTTTTTCTCGAAAACGGTCGGGTAATATCCCTTTTGCGCAAGATAGAACGCGCAGGAAAGACCCGCAGGTCCCGCACCGATGACGGCGACCTTCTCCTTCCAGCGTCCGAGGTTCGACGCGACGACGATCTCGGGGACGAAGCGGTGCTCTGCCGAGAGATCCTGCTCGGCGATGAATTTCTTCACCGCGTCGATCGCGACCGAGCGGTCGACGGTGCCTCTCGTGCACGCCTCTTCGCAGCGGCGGTTGCAGATTCTGCCGCAGACGGCGGGGAACGGATTCTCTCTCTTGATGAGCTCGAGCGCTTCGCGGTATTTACCCTGTGCGGCGAGCTTCAGATATCCCTGCACCGCGATGTGCGCGGGACAGGTCGCCTTACAGGGGGCGGTACCCGTCTCGTGCGTATTGATACGGTTTTTATCCCGATAATCCTCGCTCCACATATGCTCGCCCCAGCTGTTGTTGTCGGGGAGGGGCTGTGTCGGATATTCGACCTCGGTGCCGTCGTGACGGCAGAGCTTCTGCCCGAGCTTGACCGCGCCGGCGGGGCAGTATTCCACGCATCTGCCACAGGCGACGCACTTATCCTTCTCGACATGGGCGACATAGGCGGAACGGGACATGTTCGGCGTATTGAAAAGCTGAGAGGTACGGAGGGCGTTGCAGATATTGACATTGCAATTGCAGATGGCGAAGATCTTCCCCTCTCCGTCGATGTTCGTGATCTGATGAACGAAGCCGTTGTCCTCGGCGCGGCGGAGAATCTCCATCGCCTCCTCGTAGGTGATGTCTTTTCCCTTCCCCGTCTCGCGGCAGTAATCCGCCATATCGCCGACGCCGATGCACCACATCTCGGGGTCATCGGCACATCCCTCGTCGAGGAGCTTGCGCCCGTAGCGGCAGGAGCAGACGCTCGCGCCGATGTGCCCTTCATAGCGCTTCAGCCAATAGGAAATATGCTCTATGTCGAGAGACTCGTTCTCCATGGAAATGGCTTTCTCCACCGGAATGACATGCATACCGACGCCGGCGCCTCCGGGCGGAACCATCGCGGTGACATGCTCGAGGGGCAGAAAGGTCATGCGCTCAAAGAACATGGCAAGCTCGGGGTGGCGCTGCATCAGCCCCTTGTTCATGTTGGTATATTCGGCGGAGCCGGGGACAAAGAGGGGAATCCAGTATTCGCGGTTCTCCTTCTCCCGCGGGACATCGGGGATCGGTCCGTCCGCGGTATATTTGTCGCCGTAGTCATACTCCAGCATGCCGAGGACGCCGAGCTTTTCGAGCAGGGCGTCGTGCGCCGCGTGCGACGCGTCGTCGGTGACGCCGGCAAGCTTCAGAAGGTCGGCATAGGTATATTTCCGTCTGACCTTCATCCCGAGCATAAGGTCGAGCGCGCGCTCCGACTCGTCATGCGAAAGCTCGTCCTCGAAAATGCAGGCAAAGCCCCAGTACTCGGGATCCTTCGTCGTGATGCCCGAAATTTTCGCGGGGATACGGTCGGTAATCTTGCGTACCAGCTTCAGAAGTTTCGGATTCGGATTCTCGTCTCCGTAGTGCGCGGGGGTATACTTTTTACTCATCTCCGGCATGGTTTCTTCCTCTTTTCTTCGTTATTGTAAAGAATTGTTTATTTCTTGCTGTTTTTCCACGCGTCGATCTCGGCAGAAAGCCAATCGGCAAAGGCGCCGACGCCATCACCGTTCTTCTTTGCGGCGACGGGAAAGATCTTGGCGTCAGGGTTTCGCATTTTAATGTTTTCCCGACATTTCTCAAGGTCGAAATCAAAGGCGGGCATCGTATCCGTCTTGCTGATGACGACGGCATCGGAGACGCGGAAGATCAGGGGATATTTCAAGGGTTTATCGTCCCCCTCCGGCACGGAGAGCAGCATCGCGCACTTAACGGCGCCGGTGTCGAACTCCGCGGGGCAGACAAGGTTGCCGACATTCTCGAGAATGACAAGGTCAAGCCCCTCGGTGCCGAGCTCGCGCAGTCCCTGCCTTGTCATATCGGCATCGAGATGGCACATGCCGCCGGTGTGGAGCTGTACGGTCTTCGCCCCTGTTCTCTCGGCAACCGTCTTTGCGTCGACATCGCCGTCGATGTCCGCCTCCATCACGCCGATTCTATACTTTTTCGCAAGCAGTGGGATCAGGGCGGTGAGAAAGGTGGTCTTTCCGCTCCCGGGGCTGGACATCAGGTTGAGAAGGAAGACGCCCTCCTCCCGCAAGGTGTCCCGCAGACGGTCGGCGTCGCGGTCGTTGTCCGCGAAAACGCTCTGTTTGATCTCGATAATCCGGATATTTTCCATAACAAACTCCGTTCCGCCGCCATGGGCGGCATCCTAAAAATCTTGATTTGATTTTAGTATACTATATCGCGCGCGGAAAGTCAACGGGAGATTTTTTAACTTTTTCTCGCGAGGAATGTCGGGAAAAGGTTTTCCGAGGATTTTCCCGTTCTCTCCTTGCGAAGGAAATTTTTTTATGCTATAATTGAGATAAAAAGCCGTCGTGACGGAATGGCGTCCCCCCCTTTTTTCTCCGTCGGGCGGTACATGGGAGGAAAAAGCGATGTTTGATCGGCTGATCCGCTACGGAATCAAAAATCAGGAAGAAAAGCTCGAGCGCTTTCTCGCGCGGCATGAAAAAGAGAACCCGTTCCCGGACGGGGTCGCACTGACGGCGGACATCGCCTACGCGGACGACACCGACCCGCGCCACACGATGGATATTTTCCGCCCGGAGGGAGCGAGCGGTAAACTGCCCGTCATGTTCAATATTCACGGCGGCGGCTTCTTACTCGGGAAGAAAGAGGTGAACCGTCTCTTCTGCGCCGACTTCTGCCGTCGGGGCTTTCTCGTCTTCGCGGCGGAATATCCCCTCGCGCCGGACGCCGATATTTTCACGATTCTCCGCTCTCTTGCGGCGGCGATGAAAAAAGCGGGAGAGATCGCCGGGACATACGGCGGGGACAGCGAAAAATTCTTTCTCTCCGGTGACAGTGCCGGCGCGTGGCTCGCGGTCTATCTCGCCGCCATGCAAAAGAGTGCGGCACTTGCCGGAGCGGCGGGGGTCGACCTTTCTGGCACGCCGCGCGTGTATGCACTGGGACTTCAGAGCGGCATGTTCTACACAAGAAAACCCGACAATATCGGCATGTTCGTCCCGCCGCTGATCTACGGAAAGGGGTATAAAAAGCGCCCCTTCGCCCCCTATACCGACCCCGAGCATCGGGAAATCGTGGGAAATCTGCCGCCCGCTTTCCTTGTCACGGGACGGGGCGACTTTCTCCGCCATTACAGCCGCCGCTATGCGAAGGTCCTTTCCGCGGCGAGCGTTCCCTCGGAATTTCTCGACATGGAAAACGCCGGAAAGCTCGCGCATGCGTTCCCTGCCATTTTGCCGGAGTTTCCCGCTTCAAAAACAGCGAACGACGCGATGGCGAGCTTCTTCTTTCGTTCAATTAAGGGGTAATTTGCTATGTATACTTTACATTATAAGACACCTGACGGTTTTTCCGACATGGAGATGCAGAGCGACGGCGAAGTGCTGACGCGCCTTGTCTTTCTCGGATCGCGTGACGAAAACAAGCTCTTTCCCGAAAGAAATGAGGGGGTATCCCTTCCCGTGTTCCGCGAGACGGTACGCTACCTCGATCTTTATTTTCGCGGGGAGATCCCCGACTTTCTCCCGCCCTACCGTCTCGTGGGAGCGACGCCCTTCCGCACGGCGGTCTCGGAGCTGATGCTGAAAATCCCATATGGGGAGACGGTAAGTTACGGAGCGCTCGGCAAAGAGCTTGCCCGCATGGCGGGAAAAGAAAAAATGTCCGCGCAGGCGGTCGGGGGCGCCGTCGGCTGGAATCCGATCTGTATTCTGATCCCCTGCCACAGAGTGATCGGTACGGACGGCAGCATCGTCGGTTACGGCGGCGGGATCGAAAACAAGCGGCGCCTCCTCGCCCTCGAGGCGGCACACAAATAATACGACGCAAAAAGGACTGTCCGGAAAGGACAGTCCCTTTTGTTTACCGTTCGAGCGGCTTTCGGTAAAAGAGAACGCCGAGAGAGCGCCCGAACTTCACGGCAACATCATGAAGATGCCCCTCCGCGAGGAATCCGTGCTTTTCGTGAAAGCGGGCAGATGCCGTATTCTCGGAGATATCCGCCTCGGTAAGCGGTGCGATCGTCATGCGTCTGCCTCCCCGTCCTGCGATCCCTGCGTGTTCTTCTGCGCGGAATCCATGCTTTTTCCGAAAACGAAAAAGCGCTGATAGAAATACTCGGTCACAAAGTTCAGAAGCATGTTGATCCCCGTGACGAGATACTCATTCCAAAGAAGTGAGGAAGTCAGATATTGTCCGAGCAGGGTGGAAAGGGGTGTGAAGACGGCGTAATACGCCAGCACCTTCGCCATCGCGACGGGCACATTGTTCGTCGAGCGGAAGGTGAACTTCCGGTTCAGCGTGAAATTCCAAAGAACGGAGAGCAAAAGGGCGATCAGATAACAAGGCCAGTAAGCAAAGCGACAAAGCTCATTGAGAAGAGCGAAGGTGCCGAGCTGAATCACGCCGGCGCTCGCCGAAAAGGCGACAAACGAGAGCATACGAAGAAATTCCTTGCGGTTCATACAGCCTCCGGAGCGAATGAAGATATGCGAAGTATAGCACAAATGGCGGAATTTGTCAAGACAATGGACATTTTCCGCATTGACAACCGGAGTGCCCCGTGCTACAATAAAAGAAAAAACGGCGGAGGCGTCATGCTGTACCTTCATTCGCTCAGGCACGCGTACCCGGAAGGGGCGGGCTTTTTTATTGACCGCAAGCGCGGGCACGAGGCATATACCTTCCTGCACTTTTTCGAGGGGATCGACCTTCTCGTCGGGAAGACGCTCATACACACCGAGCCGCACGCGTGCATGATCTACCGCCCCGGCGCGCCGCAATACTTCCGTACCGACACGGGACTCGTGCACGACTGGATCCACTTCACGGGGGAGGCGAAGCCTCTCCTCTCCGAGATGGAGCTCCCGCTCGACACGCCCTTTTATCCCCGCGGGGCGTCCTTCATCACCTCCCTTGTGCGGGAGATGGAAAGCGAATTCTACAACAAGCGCGCGGGCTACGAGCGCCTGTCCGACGCAAAGATGACCGAGCTCTTCGTCAAGCTCGGGCGCGCGTGCCGCGGCGAAAACCTGCCGAAGATCGACGCGCAGACGCGAAAGCGCTTTCACGCTCTGCGGGGCGCTATGCTCGCCTCGCCCGAGCGACACCGCACCTCGCGGGAGATGGCGGAGGCGGTCGGACTCAGCGAGTCCCGCTTCTATACCGTCTACCGCACGCTGTACGGCATCTCGCCGACGGACGATCTGATCCATGCACGGATTGAGTCGGCAAAGGGCATGCTCGCCTTCGGCGATCTTCCGCTCGGAGCGATCGCCGAGACGCTCGGCTACGCGAATCTCTCGCACTTTCTCCGACAGTTCAAAGCGACAGTCGGCGTGACGCCGACTGCGTACCGGGAAGAAAACAGGTAAATTCAGAATGTAGAATGAAGAATTCAGAATTTTCTTTTAATTGTAGTGCGACTGCTTTTTTGCATAACAAAGCCGCCGCGAACCCGATCGGTTCGCGGCGGTTTATGTTATGCGTCCTTTTTCAGAAGGTCGCGGATCTCGGTGAGAAGCTCGATCTCTTTTCTGAGTCTCTCGGCTTCCGCGCGGGCTTCAGCTTCCTTCTTCTCGGCTTCGAGCTTTGCTGCCTCTGCCGCGGCTTCCGCCTCCGCTTTTGCCTTCGCGTCCGCTTCCGCCTTTGCCTTGGCGGCGGCTTCGGCTTCTTCGGCGCCGATGCCCGCCATCGACTTCAGATCGGTCGTAAATTTCGAGGCACGGGTGGAAATCCGATGGGCGACACGCATCATCACAAAGAGGATGAAGGCGATCAGGAGAAAGTCGAGAATCGCCTGCAAAAAGCCGCCCCACATAATGGCGACTTCCGCGCGGGTAACCACGACCTGCCCGTCGGCACCGAGCTCGGTCAGCTCGGGACGAATGACCCATTTCGCCTCGGAGAGGTTCGCATCGCTCGTCAGAAGGGCGAGGATCGGGGAGATGAAGCCCTTCGTAAACGCGGAGACGATGGCAGTAAACGCGGTAGCGACGGTGACACCGACCGCCATATCCACGACATTGCCGCGGGTGATGAACTTTTTGAATTCGGTCCAAAAGTTTTTCATGATGTTTCTTCCTTTATGTATTTTAATTTTTATTCTTCCGAAAAAGGCTCTTCCGCCATACGGCTGCGGGGCGTATGCGTCTCGTCGCGCAACAGATCATAGACACTGAGGTAGGAGAAATCGCGGATCAGAGCCTCTGCCGCCGTCGCCGACTTTGTTGAAAACGGGATCCGGATCGGCGCGTCTTTTACAAGATCCACATAGTTGTCCGACCACACAACCTCTGTATTTTGAAAATCAAACTTTACATATTTCGCAAAAGCGGAGGCGGAGACTGTCAGAACGAACTCCTTTCCGCTCCCTTTGATTTCATACAGGATATCAGGATAGGAGAAGCGGAAGCTGCGCGGCGGGACGAAGAGCGCCGTATCGGAGAAGACGGTATTCTGCCCGTCGGAGAGCGTGAGGACGAGATAAAATTCTTTCTCATGTCCGCGCACAAGCTCCGAGAGGTCGACGCACATCGCCACCGTGGCGGTGGCGGGCAGGACGGTGACGGTCGCGCTCATCTCCTTCTGCACGCGGTTATGCGCGTCGCAGAGAAGACAGGAGAGCGTCCCGCGGAAGATGTCGGGCGAGATGTTCGAGACGGTGAGGCTCACCTCTCCGCCACGGATCTTCGGGATCAGGGCGAGAGGGGAGGTAGCACGGCGGAAGCCGTACCACGCCGCCTTTTTCTTCCCCGTCGAGTCGATCAGAGAAGCGGAGGTGCGCGTCTTCGCATCGGCGAGCGAACCGAACATCAAAGGAGCGGGCGTGCCACTCACAGAGCGCTTATCAAAAAATTCTTCTTTCAGCAGATCCGACTGGGCGATGCCCGAAAGGTACACGAGCTTGTCCATACTCCCGGCATAAGGATAGCGCGCATAGCCCGCGTTCAGAATCCTCATAAGATCCCCGGGCGTCTCCTCCGAGGAGATCATCGCGTCGGAGAAATAGTTCCACCCGTCGGCGGGAAGATAGGTGCGCAGAGTGCTCATCGCGGGCAATGCCGGGAAGGCGGTGTGCGGAAGCTCTTTTACCGTATGGCAGGAGAGCGTCGGATCGTATTCTTTGACCCGTGCGTCAAGTCTTTCGCAAAGGGCGGTGTCCTCCGAACGAAGATAAAAACCGAGAAGGGACGGGTGATGGGAAATGCGGGCGATCAGCTCGCATGCCGCGCTCTCGGCGGCGTCCGTCAGAGGAGGTGCGCACAGCTCCTGAAACACGGCGATCCCGAGACGGTCGCAGGTATCGTAGAAAATATCGGGCGGATATACCCCCGCGTCAGGGACGAAAAACGCATTGCACCCGGCGGCACCCGCCGCCTCAAGGCGCGAGCGGATCCGCGCGGCGCTCTCCCGTGCGAGGATCGGCGAGGTCGGAAGGTACGCCGTGCCGCGCGGAACAAAGGGCGTCCCGTCCGCCGAAAGGGCGAAGAGCTCCTCCCCCTCCCCCGTGCGGGAAAGGGCGCGGACACCGACGGAGAGCTCCGCCGCGTCGATCGCCTCGGCGTCACGGTAAAGGGTCACGGTGAGACGGTAGCAGGACGCCTCGCCGACACCCGCAGGATACCAGAGGGTCGCGCGGCGGATATTCACCTCTCCCGAAAAATCGGAAAGTCCTGCGTAAAAATACTGTCCGGAGGGTGCCTGTACCGCGGCGACGGCGCGTGTCCCTCTTCCCTCTCCGAGAAGATGGACGCGTACACGGAGGAAGGTATCTTCCCCGCGCGTCTCGGCATAGACGCCGACGCGGTCGATCGCCCCGTCGTCCGTCGTGATACACTCGACGGGACGGAAGATTCCGACATCGTCAAAAAACGCCTGTCCGATCTTTGCCGTCTCATGACCGGCACCGGAAAAGGTCACGCTCAGACGGTGCTCCCCGGGGGTCAGATAGTTCCGGATCTCGACGGTCGTGACCGCGTGCGGATCGGCGACCTCTGCCACCGTGCGTCCGTCGATCCCGATCTCGGCGGGAGCGAAAAGTCCGTGGAAGCGGAGAAAAACATAGCGGTGCGAGAGCATCAGCTCGTCCGCCGTGATGCACGCGGAGAAGGTCGCCCCCTCCGAAAGCACGGAGGAGATCCTCTCGTCGTCTCCCGCCGCACGCGGGGTCGGGATCTCGCCGATCGCCGAAAGCGCGCTGACGAGCGAGCACGGCACCTTGGCGTCTATCGGGGGAATGTCGCGGTATTCGATCTGAAAGTCTGTCAGTTCTGTCCGCATAGATTCTCCTTTCGGATTGCTTTATTTGTAAATGTTTCTTGTCATTTTGAAAGAATTTCGTATCCTGTCTCGGTAATCAGCACTTCATATTCGATCTGTGCCGAGAGCCTGCCGTCCGCCGTGCGGATCGTCCAGCCGTCGCGGGCGTCCTCATAGACGCGGGCGGTGCCGGCGTTGATCATCGGCTCGATCGTGAAGATCATACCCGGGGCGAGAACCAGCCCCTTTCCCTTCAGTCCCGTATGGGCGACGAAGGGATCCTCGTGCATGGCGAGCCCGACACCGTGACCGCCGATCTCGCGGACGACGCGGAAGCCGTGACGGTGCGCGAGGGTGGAGATGTCATAGCCGATGTCCCCGAGGTGCGAGGTGTAGGGGGCGAGATGGGAGACGGCGAGCTTTACCGCCTCTTCGGTCACCGAGATCAGCTCTTTTGCCTCCTCGGAAATTCTTCCTATTCCATACATACGCGAGGCGTCGCCGAAGTAGCCGCCGTAGATCGTCGTGCAGTCGACATTGATGATGTCCCCTTCTTTCAGCACGCACCTCTCCGAGGGGATCCCGTGGCAGACGACCTCGTTGACCGAGGTGCACACCGCCTTCGGAAATCCTTCAAACCCGAGGCAGGCGGGGGTGGCGCCGAGGGCGCGCGTCTCCCGCATGACCACATCGTCGATCTCGGCGGTGGAAATGCCGGGGGCAATGATCTTCGACACCGCGTCAAGGACGGCGGCGTTCGCCGCGCCCGCCGCGCGGCAGCCCTCGATCTGCTTCGCGGTCTTTATCATACGGCGCGGAGGGATATGCTCTCCCCGCACGCGAAAAGGCTCAAGGGCGAGATCCGTCTTCTTATGGCAGGCGGCATAGGGCAGTCCGCTGCCGCAGGGGCACGCGTCGTTATCGCCCGGGAAAATTCTGACAGCATTCATATTCATCACTCACTTTCTTTCTCATTATACCACTCTTTGCGCGTTTTTTCAACTCCTTTTTTTATGTGAAAATTCACAAAGCCGCTTTCCCCTTTTTGTGCATGTTTATAAAATCTTTTATTTTTTCTAAATAAAAGGCAATCTCGCCCTTGCAATCGCGCGACGGATATGATAAAATGTCTTCAGTAAATACTATATGGGAGGTTTTCATGAAAAAGAAAATCCTGTTGTTTCTTGCGGTGCTATGCCTGCTCCTCGGTCTGACCGCCTGCTCTCTCGGCAATGCGGATCCCGCGACCTGCGAGCATGTCTACACCGACGAGTGTGACGACACCTGTAACAAGTGCGGCGCGGTGCGCGAAGCTCCGCACGCGTACGAGAACGGCTGTGCCACCGTGTGCCCGAAATGCGGCAAGACACGCGTGACCGAGCACAAGTACGACAACGCCTGCGACACCACCTGCAATGTCTGCGGTGCGGTGCGTGAGGTGCCGGGACATGTGTACGACAACGCGTGCGACGCGATCTGCAATATCTGTGGCGCGGCGCGCGAAGTGCCGGGACATGTGTACGAGACTGCCTGCTCTGAAGTCTGCACTGTCTGTGGGCACACACGCGTGGTGACGCATACATACCTCTCCGCTTGCGCGGAAGAATGTTCCGTGTGCGGTAAAGCACGCGCGGAACATGCCGAGCACGAGTTCTCGAGTCCCTGCGACACGACCTGCAACAAGTGCGGCAAAGTGCGCGAGGTAAGCGTCGAGCACTCCTACTTCGGCGACTGTGCCACCGTCTGCAACCGTTGCGGCGAAGTGCGTACGACCGAGACGCCGCACACCTTCTCCGGCAAGTGCGACGGCGAGTGCAACATCTGCCATGAGACAAGAGAACCTCTCGAGGATCATACTTATCTCCACGACTGCTCCGAGCTCTGCTCCGTGTGCGGTCTGCGCCGTACCACCGAGACAGCGCACACCTACCACAACAACTGCGTAGACAAGTGTGATGTCTGCGAAGAAGCGCGTGAGAATATCCCGCACTACTTCTCCTCCGACTGCGATACGACCTGTAACAACTGCGGCGCGACCCGTACGGGTACGACCGCCCATACCTTCTCCCACGACTGCCAGACCGTATGCGAGCTGTGCGGCGAGACACGCGAGGCACCCGAGGCGCACACCTTCCCTGCCTCCTGTTCCGAGACCTGCTCCGTCTGCGGAGAAGCGAACCCCGACGCCGTCAACCATGACTACGGCGACCTCCCGAACTGCAACGCGGAATGTCAAAGATGCCATGCGACGAGAATCCCGCCGCACCGCTATGTCTCCGACTGTGCGGAAGTGTGTGCCGACTGCGGTGCCGCCCGCCCCGCCGAAGAGATCAAGGAAAACCACGACTACGGTGACGCCGCCTGCCGCACGCACTGTGTGCACTGCGGAAAGACTCGTACCGCCACCGGCAAGCACACCTACACCGACGCCTGCGACGCGGAGTGCGACGTTTGCGGTGAACTTCGCGAAGCACCCCATGTTTGGTCGAGCAACTGCGACACCGAGTGCGACGTTTGCGGTGCGATCCGCAAGGCTCCCGAAAATCACATCTATTCCGGCGACTGCGATGCGACCTGTAACGCCTGCAGCGAAGTGAGAGAACCTCTCACCGGGCACCCGTTCGCCCATGTGTGCGACGAGGTCTGCCCCGTCTGCGGCGCCGAGAATCCGGATCCCGAAGCACATGACTTCGGTGAGAACGCAAGATGCGACTCCGTCTGCTCCGTCTGCGGCAAGGGGAAGGGCAATCATGTTTACGACGATGCCTGCGATCCCGACTGCAACAATTGCGGTGCTGAAAGAACGCCTCCTCACTCCTATAAAACGGACTGTGACATGTACTGCGAGATCTGCGAGCAGCTGACCCGTCCGAATCCTCCTCACAAGTTCACCTACGGCTGTCAGACGAAGTGCGAAGCGTGCGACTACGAGCGTACAGCACCCGAAGATCACACCTACGAGTTCGACTGCGACAAAGAGTGCGCGGTCTGCCATGAGACCCGTGACGCAGATCATGCCTATGACACTGTCTGCGACACGGCATGCAAGTTCTGCGGAAGAGAGACCAGACCGAACCCGCCGCACCACTTTGATCACCCCTGCGACGAGGTCTGCTCCCTCTGCGGTGCACCCAATCCGAACCCCGTAGATCATAAATACGCCAGTGGAAGTTGTGACGCGACCTGCGAATACTGCGGCAGAAAGCAGAACAATCACGAGTACGACGATGACTGCGACGAAGACTGCAACAAGTGCGGTGATACGAGAGTTCCCCCGCATCAGTTCGCGCATCCGTGTGACGAGGTCTGCCCCGCCTGCGGCAAAGCCAACCCGAACCCCGCAGCGCATGAATATGAGACTCCCTGCGACACGAAGTGCAAGATCTGCGGAAGAGAAACCAGACCGAACCCGCCGCATGTCTTCACCTCCGACTGTGACGAGACCTGCGAAAACTGCGATTATATCCGCGAGGGCGGAAAGGGCGGCAAAGAGAATCCCACGCCGCATGAATACAACGGTCACGACTGCCAGACACACTGCGAAGACTGCGACCATGTCCGCACCGACGCGACGGAGCACACCTATGAGAAAGAGTTCTGCTCCGAAGCCTGCTCCGTCTGCGGCGAGACCAGAGTGCCTCCTCATAAGTACGACAGCGACTGCGACGAGACTTGCAACGAGTGCGGCGCAAAGAGAACCACGACGGCAGCTCACGAATACAAGGGTGCCTGCGGTACCTCCTGTATCCACTGCCAGCAGAAGAGAGCCGCGGGTGCCGAACACACCTACGAGAAGGAATTCTGCGACACGACCTGTAAGGTCTGCGGCGAGACGAGAATCCCCCCGCACAAGTACAAGACCGATTGCAGCGAGAACTGCATGTATTGCGAGAACGGAAAGCGCGAGCATCTGAAGGATCACACCTACTCGGGTGACTGCGACTCGGTCTGCAATGAATGCGGTGAGAAGAGAGTGGTCGAGAATCCTCACCATGTCTACGACAACGCCTGCGACACGACCTGCAATGTCTGTGGCGAAGTGAGAGAAATCAGCCATAACTACAAGCATGCCTGCTCCGAGATCTGCTCGGTCTGCGGTCAGCGTCGCGAGCTTCCCGAGGGAACATCGCACACCTGGGCGCATGACTGCGACTCGAAGTGCTCCGTCTGCGGCGGTGCGATCACCCCGAAGAAGGATCACACCTATGCGAAGGACTGCTCCACCAAGTGCTCCGAATGTGATCATATCACAAGAAAAGATCCCCCCGCGAAGCACAAGGACGAAAACAATGACGGACTCTGCGACGAGTGCGGTGAGCGCACTTCGACCGGCGGCTCCGGCAACATGACGGAAGAACACCCCTTCTCGTAAGGACGGCAATTCCCCATCGAGGACTGTCACACGGGTGCGTGTGACAGTCCTCCTTTGCGGAAGCGCGCCGTATCCGACACCCCTCTTCCCCCTCATTCTCAATTCATAATCAATAATTCTTAATTCATAATTCTGAATTCTTAATTTTCAAAAAACGAAAGGTACGATATCCGGCAAATCCCGCCGGGACGCAAAAAAGACAATGAATTCCATCAAAAAGTTTTTCAAACTGGAAGAGCACGGCACAACCGTGAAAACCGAACTTCTCGCAGGTCTGACGACCTTCTTCGCCATGGTCTATATCCTGATGGTGAACGCTGACATGTTCACCGCAACGGGTGTCTCCTACGGCGCCGTCTACATCGCCACCGCCATCTCCGCCGTCGTCGGTACGGTGCTGATCGGTCTGCTCTCAAACCTCCCTCTCGCACAGGCGAGCGGCATGGGACTGAACGCTTTCTTCGTTTATACCGTCTGCCTCGGCTTCGGTTTCACTTATGCAAACGCGCTCGTGCTCGTGCTGATCGACGGTCTCGTCTTCATCGCGCTGACGCTGACCGGTCTTCGCAAAAAGATCTTTGAAGCCATCCCCGATGCGGTGCGTGTCGCGATCCCTGCCGGTATCGGTCTGTTCATCGCTTTTCTCGGTCTGCAGAACGCGAAAATTGTCATTCCGAGCACCTCGACGGGTGTCACGCTCGGCTCCTTCAACCTTCTCTCCCAGCCGTGGGGCAATGTCATGCCGATGCTCGTCACCATCGCGGCGTTCCTCGCCATCGCCATCATGTCGAAAAAGAACATCAAGGGTGCCGTCCTTTACGGAATCCTCGGCGGTGCGGCGCTCTACTACCTGCTCGGTCTGACCGTTCCCGACTTTTATGCAAACCTCGGTATTACGATGTCCAGCCCCTTCGACGCTTTCGGCGAGTTCTTCAACGAGTCCTTTGCCAAGGTGTTTACCGAAGGCTTTGACTTCTCGGCTTACGCCGAAGCCAACGGCACCGCAAATCTTGTCCTGATGATCCTGACGACGGCTCTTGCCTTCTGCATGGTCGATATGTTCGATACCATCGGCACGCTGTACGGCGCCTGCTCGAGAGGTAACATGCTGACCGAAGAGGGCGAAGTCCCGAATATGGACCGCGCCATGCTCGCCGACGCGATCGCAACGACCACCGGTGCGATCTGCGGTACTTCTACCGTTACGACCTTCGTCGAATCCTCCGCCGGCGTGGCAGAGGGCGGACGCACCGGTCTCTCCTCGATGGCGACCGCGTTTCTCTTCTTCGTCGCGATGTTCCTCTCTCCGATCGCTCAGCTGATCCCCTCCTGCGCGACGGCGGCGGCGCTCATCTATGTCGGCGTCCTGATGATGTCCTGCGTCACGAAGATCGACTGGCAGTCGCCCGAGAGCGCGATCCCCGCGTTCCTCACACTTGCCATGATGCCCTTCTCCTACAACATCTCCTACGGCATTGCCTTCGGCCTGATCTCCTATGTCGTGATCCACGCCTTCACCGGCAAGATCCGCGAGATCAAGATCGGCACTTGGGTTATTACCGCCCTCTTCCTTGCGATGCTGTTCCTGACGCACTGAGAAAGAGAAAAAACAAAAGTGCTCCCGACTTGGGAGCACTTTTTGTTTGGGTGGTGACCAAAAAGCTTCAAGTGAACATTTTTAGGTTAAGTTTTCACAAGTGTTTTACCTTGAAAAATATAGAATAACATGTTATAATTATAAAAGATATTACAGGAGGTAAGATCAGCCATGCTATCTGTCACACAAAGAATAAAAATGATACAACAACCTAAGTTTGGCTACCTTCCAATCAAAAATTTCAAAAAAATCA
>CALAFS010000204.1 GCA_937892405.1 uncultured Clostridia bacterium | reverse complement strand
TCGGTGTCCGGTTCACTCTTCGGATAAGGCACCGCCGTGACGCGCAGAAGGCGGAAGAAATAGCGGAGACGCTCGGAGGAAAAGCGCGGGAGCATCTCGCAAAACCACTTCGCAAACCCGGGCGACGGGGGCATGCCCTGCCCGTCAAGGCAACGGTCGATCATCGTGAGAAGCGCCGCGCGGTTCCCCGCCTCGGCGGCGAGGACAAAATACGCGTTCGCCTCCGCCTGACTCATCTCTCCGAGCACGGGACGGCGGGCAAGTGCCTCACCCGCGGCGAAATCCGCCTCATGGCATCCGAGCGCGGCGGCGGCGAGCGTCAGATAATCCGCCGTCAGGGGATCCTCTCCCCTGAGATATTCGGCATAGCGGGTCATGGCATAGAGGTCACCCGCCTCGGCGGCGCGGGAAAACCATAGCTTCGCCCCTTCGGGATCGGGGGGCAGATATTCGCCGGCGGCGAGATAGGAGGCATAACGCACCTCGCCCTCCGTCACGCCGAGCCCGGCGAGTTCTCTCGCGAGGCGGACGGCGCGCGGACGGTCCGTGCGTTCCGCATCATACATTTCCTTCAGCAGTGCGTCCGTGTCGGGGCGCTGCGTTTCTTTCTGTGTCATTTCTGTCACGGGCGTGATCCTTTCTTTTTCCTTTATATTTTCATTCATTGGTCGGTTTTTGTCATTTTTGTATAGTCCGCGCCATGTCGGGAAAGATAAGCACGGAATTTTTGTTCCTCGCGGGGGCGTCGGTTGCCGTCGCCCTGCGCGTGCGGAAAGGAGAAACTATGTTCTTTTCAAAACCCGAACGCAAAAAGAAGAAGCACCCGATCCTCTGCCTCATGGCAGGGACCTTTGCCGTCGTCGGCATAGGCAGCCTCGTCAGCGCGTCCAAAAACATGATCGAGGGCGGTATGAAAAAGATGAAGCAGATGTTCTGCAAGTGCGAAGAGAAAATGAAGATGCCGTCGGGAAACTGACCCTCGGCTCTTCCGGTTACTTTGTCGGGCGGCGGTTCTCCGTCGCGATCAGATCGACACCGGTGCCCGCGACATCCGCGATCACAATGTCACCGACCGAGAGCGTGGCGGGCGCCGTTACATCGGCGACCGCCGCCATCACGGCAAAGACCGCATCGCGGGGGACGGGGGTACGCGTCCTGACGCTCGCGACGCCGCCGTCCGCACAGCGCACGGTGGTCGTGACGGTGCGCTCGGGGTGCGTGCACTCCCGCTCCGCATAGGCACTGCCGCGGGGGCAGGCGTTTCCTCTCACGCCCGTGACGCTGCCGTCCTCCGAGAGGTCGACCGCGATCTCACAGCCGCGGGGGCATACAATACAGGTAAGAATTCTTTCCTTCATACCATTATCCTCAAAATTGTAAGCTATTCTTTACTTATTGTTCTTCGGATCGCGGAGAGTGACGCGGATCTCTCCGCTCTCCACCGACGCGATCTTTTCTGCCGATAATGCAACTGTCTCCATCTCGCCCGGGGCGAGTTTTTTTGTTTTTCTCGAATAGAGAAGGCGATCTCCGTCGAAGACGGCGATCTCACGGTCACGGTACACATCGCCGACGCGGAAGAAGATCTTCACGGCGCCGTGCCCCGTGATCCTGCGCGGGACGGTATAGCGCACGCCGCCCTCGGCGCGCACGGTGATCGGCTTTCCCTCGGGACGGTGCCCTGCGAGGTAGCGCGCGGCGGCGCGCCCGGCGATCTCCGCCTCCTCCGAGACATAGTCGACAAGGTCGTGAACATGCAGGACATTCCCGGCGGCAAAGACGCCCGGAAGGTCAGTCTCACGCTCCTCGTCCGTAACGGCACCGCCGGTGACGGCGTCCATCGCGATGCCGGCGCCCCGCGTCAGCTCGTTCTCGGGAATCAGTCCGCAGGAGAGAAGCAGGGTGTCGCAGGGGATATATTCTCTTGTACTTTCGATTGGGCGCCGTTCTTCATCGACGGCGGCGACCGTCACGCCCTCGAGACGATCCTTTCCGTGAATCTCCACCACGGTGGTGGAGAGGCGCAGGGGGATCCCGAAATCGTTGAGGCACTGCTCGATGTTGCGGGCGAGTCCGCCCGAATAGGGCAGAAGCTCGCACACCGCCTTTACCTTCGCGCCCTCCAGGGTCATGCGGCGCGCCATAATCAGTCCGATGTCGCCCGAGCCTAAAATCACGACCTCCCGTCCCGGGAGATAGCCCTTGCGGTTGACGAATTTCTGCGCCGTGCCGGCGGTGTAAATTCCGGCGGGGCGGGTGCCCGGAATGTTCAGAGCGCCCTTCGGTCTCTCGCGGCACCCCATCGCCAGAATGACGGTGCCCGCCTCGATCGTGAAGACGCCGAGCGTGCGATTCATCGCGGTTACGGTCTTATCGGGGGCAAGGGAGATGACGGTGGTCTCGGTGAGATAGGGAATGTTCAGCTCTGCGACCTCTTTTTCATACCGCCATGCGTACTCGGGTCCTGTCAGCTCCTCGCCGAAGCGGTGAAGCCCGAAGCCGTTGTGAATACACTGGGTCAGGATACCGCCGAGTTTCTCTTCCCTCTCGAGAATCAGAAGATCACGGACGCCGGCGCGGTATGCCGCGACCGCCGCCGCCATGCCGGCGGGTCCTCCGCCGATAATGACAAGGTCCTTTTTCATCCTTTCTTCCTTTCCGTGAGAGTTATTTGGTGCGTCCGACATTCAGGCGGGAGGCACCGCCCGATTTCGTGACCTCTTCATACGGAATCCCGAGCTCGCGGGAAAGAATCTCCGCAATGTACGGGGTGCAGAAGCCGCCCTGACAGCGTCCCATCGTGGCGCGGGTGCGCCGCTTGACGCCGTCGATGTCGACGGCACCGGGGTTTCTGCGGATCGCGTCGACGATCTCCCCCTCGCTCACCGTCTCACAGCGGCAGACGATATGCGCGTAGTCGGGGCGGGTGGCGATCATGCGGTTCTTCTCCTCGATCGTCGCGTCGCGGAAGGCATGCGACGGGGTGCGGCGGGGATTGAAATCCTCCTTCGGGGTGAAGTGCCATCCCGCCTTTTCAAGAAGCTCTGTGACATATTCGGCAATGGCGGGGGCGGAGGTCAGCCCGGGGCTCTCGATCGCCGCGACATTGACGAAGTCGGGGATCGGCATATCAATGATGAAGTCCCCGGTCGAGCCGACGCTGCGCAGTCCCGAGAAGGAAGTGATGATTTTACGGAAGTCGATGCCCCGCACCTGCTCTGTGGCGAGGCGGCGCACGGCGACAAGCCCCGCGGCATTCGTCGCGGTATCTTCCTTGTCCCCGATATCCTCGGCGGTGGGTCCGAGCAGAAGGTTGCCGTCCACGGTGGGGGTGACAAGGATTCCCTTGCCCATCTTCGACGGACAGCGGAAAATCGTCCTGCCGACGGTATCCCCGCACTCGCGGTCGAGGAGAAGATACTCTCCTTTGCGCGGGTGCACCGTAAAGGTGCCGGCGCCCGCCATCTTCGCAACCTCGTCGGAATAGGCGCCCGCACAGTTGATGACGAGGCGCCCCGTGACGCTCTCCCCCGAAGAGGAGGTCAGGCGGTAGCCGTCCGTTGTTTTTTCAATTGCGGTAACTTCAAAATTGCGGTGAAGCTCCGCCCCGTTGTCCATCGCGCACCCGACGGCGGCAATGCAGAGCTCATACGGGCAGACGATCGCACCGCTCGGCGCATAGAGGGCGGCGGTGACGCCGTCGCCGATGTTCGGCTCCATGGCGAGAAGTTCGGCGCGGGAGAGGATCTTCAGACCTTTGACGCCGTTTCTCTCCCCTCGGGAGAGAAGGGTACGAAGCGTCTCCTCTTCCTCTTCGGAAAAGGCGACGACGAGCGAGCCGCAACGGCGATACCTGACGCCGAGCTCTTCTGCCGTCTTCTCCATCATTTCCGAGCCGCGCACATTCAGTCTCGCCTTCAGCGAGCCTTCCTTTGCGTCAAAGCCTGCGTGCACGATCGCGCTGTTCGCGCGGGTGGCGCCCATGGCGACATCGGGCATTTTTTCGAGAATGGTAACCGAGAGTCCCTGCCTTGTCAGTTCTCTCGCAATCAGTCCGCCGACAACGCCGGCGCCGATGATAAGCGCGTCTTTCATAGCTTTCTATGGGAGTCGCGTTTCGCGAAGTCCCCGTCCTTTGTAAGATTTTCGGTTCGTTGCCCTTATTATATCATAGCTTTATGCGTTTTGCAAGGGGGAAAAGAACGGTTGACAGACGGGGGAAAATGTGGTATCATCGAAAGAAAAGGGGGTGAGTGCTACGGAAACTCTGATCTTTTCCGTCGGTGCGGCAAAAGACGGGCGGTCGGTAAAGGATTTTCTCTCGGGAGAGGGCTTCTCCTCGACGCTGATCCGCAGGGTCAAGGTCGGCGGGATCGAGCGGAACGGCGTGCCGCTCCGCACCACGGATACCGTACACACGGGGGACATCCTGCGCGTGACGCTCCCCGGCGGACAGAGCGAGAACATCGAGCCGATCGCTCTGCCCCTCGCAGTCGTCTACGAGGACGAAGAAATCCTCGTCGTGAAAAAGCCTGCCGCACAGCCGACGCACCCCTCCCGCGGCAATCATCTGCCCACCCTCGCGAATGCGGTCGCCGCCTATTTTGCCCCGCGCCCCTTTGTCTTCCGCGCGATTACAAGACTGGATCGCGACACCGAGGGGCTGGTGCTGATCGCGAAAGACGCTCTCGGCGCAAAGCGTCTCTCCGACAGCATGGCAAACGGGGAGATTCACAAGCGCTACCTCGCCGTCACCGTCCGTCCGCCCGTCCCGCGGGAGGGAGAGATCGACGCGCCGATCGCGAGAGAGTGCGAAGGCGCCCTTCGCCGCGTCGTGAGAGAGGACGGAAAGGCGGCGCTCACCCGCTATCGCACCCTCGCGGAAAATGAAGAGGGGCACGCGCTCGTCTCCCTCACGCCCGTGACGGGGCGGACGCACCAGCTCCGCGTGCACATGGCGCACATCGGCACGCCCCTCGACGCCGACTTTCTCTACGGGACGCCGAGGGAAGGCATGCACTACCGTCTCGCCGCCGTCGGGCTGGAATTCCCTCATCCGAGAACGGGTGTCAATATGTCCTTTTCCTATCTGCCGGCATTTGCCACCGAAGAGTTCGGAAAATAAGAAAACCGCGCATTTTGCAAATCTTTCTTTGCAAAATGTGCAGTTTTTCTATGCAAGGCGGATTATATATCGTCTGTGTCTTCCGAGAGCAGGGCAGTTTCAAACGCGGCTTTGACTTCTTCCACCGTCCCCGCAAGGTGAATCTTCGCACGCAGGGCGGCGGCACCGCGAAAGCCGCGAAGGTACTGGGAAAGGCGCTTTCTCCCCTCCCTGACGGCGACATCTTCCCCTTTTTCGGCGACGGCGAGAGAAAGCTCACACAGTGCCGTCTCTGCCCTCTCCTCTTTGGTCGGCGGGCGATAGGGTGTCCCGTCGAGGGCGGCGCGGATCTCGTCGAATAAAAAGGGATTGCCGACGGCGCCCCGTCCGATCATCACGCCGTCTGCCCCTGTCTCACGGAGCATATCGGGGGCATCTTCTGCCGTCGCGATGTCTCCGT
>CALAFS010000203.1 GCA_937892405.1 uncultured Clostridia bacterium | reverse complement strand
ACCGTCCTCGATGGAGAGACGCATGCCGAACGGAATCTCGTAAACGACCTCTTCGTCGGTCGGCTCCACAGGGTTCTTGATAATAACCTTTGAGAGCTTCTTATCCGACTCGATACGCGCCGTACCGGTGAATTCGGTCACGATGGCAGTCTTCTTCGGGCGACGGGCTTCAAACAGCTCTTCGACTCTGGGAAGACCCTGTGTAATATCCGAACCCGCGACACCGCCGGTGTGGAAGGTTCTCATCGTCAGCTGGGTACCCGGCTCACCGATGGACTGCGCGGCGATAACGCCGACCGCCTCACCGATCGCGACGGGTGTGCCGTGTGCAAGGTCGGCGCCGTAGCAATGGACGCAGACACCGCGCTTTGCAAGGCAGCGGAGAATGGTTCTGACCTCGACCTCTTTGATACCGGCATCGACAATCGCCTGTGCCTGCTCTTCCGAGATCATGGTGTTGGCGGGAACGATCAGCTCGCCCGTCTCCTCATTGACGACATCGCCGACGGTATATCTGCCGACGAGACGGTCAAAGAGCTTCTCGACCACATTGGAGCCGGACATGATGTCCGAAACGACGATACCGCTCTTCGCGCCGCAGTCTTCCTCGCGGACGATGACATCCTGCGAGACATCGACCAGACGGCGGGTCAGGTAGCCAGAGTCGGCGGTACGGAGCGCCGTATCCGACAGGGACTTACGCGAACCCTTCGCACCCATGAAGTACTCGAGCATGGTCAGACCTTCACGGAAGTTCGACTTGATGGGGATTTCGATTGTCTTACCGTTGGTGGCGAACATCAGTCCGCGCATGCCGGCAAGCTGACGCATCTGCTTCATGGAACCACGGGCACCCGAAGAGCAGATCATGTTCAGAGAGTTGTATTTATCCAGGTTTGCGACAAGAGCGTCGGTCACGGCGTTTGTGGTCTTATCCCACACGTCAATGACCTGTTTGTAACGCTCGTCGTCGGAAAGTTCACCCCAGTTGTAAAGCTCTGTGATATCCTCGACCTTCTTCGTCGCCTCGTCAAGGAGTGCCTTTTTCTTCGGCGGAATGGTCATATCGTAAACAGAGATTGACAAAGAGGACTTTGTGGAGTAGCGATAGCCCATGGACTTGATGTTGTCCAGCACCGCCGCCGCGTCGGCAAAGCCGTGATATTTGATCGTCAGGTCAACGATCTCTTTCAGCTTCTTCGAGGTGGTGGCGAAGTTGATCTCGAGCGAGAAGGGATCGGTCGTACGGTCGACATACCCGAGGTCCTGCGGGATCTTGCTGTTGAAGATCAGGCGTCCGTAGGTCGCATCGATCAGTGCGGTCTTCTCTTCTCCGTCGATCGTCTTCTTCACGCGCACCTTGATGGCGGCGTGCATGCCGAGCTGTTTGTTCTCATATGCCATCTCGACCTCGTTGAAGTCGCGGAAGACGCGTCCTTCACCGGGTTCGCCAGGATGGTCAATGGTCAGATAGTAGGAACCGAGCACCATGTCCTGCGACGGGACGGTAACCGCCTTACCGGAAACCGGCTTCAGCAGGTTGTTCGCCGAGAGCATGAGGAATCTCGCCTCTGCCTGCGCCTCGCTCGAAAGAGGCACATGGACGGGCATCTGGTCGCCGTCGAAGTCGGCGTTGAACGCCGGGCAGACCAGCGGGTGAAGCTTGATCGCGCGACCTTCGACAAGGATCGGCTCGAACGCCTGAATGGACAGACGGTGAAGCGTGGGCGCGCGGTTCAGAAGCACGGGGTGCTCCTTAATGACATATTCGAGTGCGTCCCAGACCTCGGGAGCGACACGGTCGACCTTCTTCTTCGCGTCCTTGATGGAGTTCGCCTTCTGCGTTTCGATCAGGCGCTTCATAACGAAGGGGCGGAAGAGCTCGAGTGCCATTTCCTTCGGCAGACCGCACTGATAAATCTTCAGATCAGGTCCGACGACGATAACCGAACGGCCGGAGTAGTCGACACGCTTACCGAGCAGGTTCTGACGGAAGCGTCCCTGCTTACCGCGGAGCATCTCGGAAAGAGACTTCAGCGGACGGTTCGACGCGCCGGTGACTGCCTTGCCGCGTCTGCCGTTGTCGATCAGGGCGTCGACGAATTCCTGAAGCATTCTCTTCTCGTTGCGGATGATGATCTCGGGAGCATTCATCTCGAGGAAGTGCTTCAGACGGTTGTTTCTGTTGATGACTCTGCGGTAAAGCTCGTTCAGGTCGGAGGTGGCGAAACGGCCGCCGTCCAGCTGTACCATCGGGCGGATATCCGCAGGAAGAACGGGAATGGTGTCGAGGATCATCCACTCGGGACGGTTGCCCGACTTGCGGAATGCTTCAACAACTTCCAGTCTCTTGATGATTTTGACTTTCTTCTGACCGGTCGCCTCGGCGAGCTTTTCTTTCAGTTCTGCCGACAGCTTTTCGATGTCGATCTCGGCGAGAAGCTCTCTGACCGACTCGGCACCCATACCGGCTTTGAAATCGTCCTCGTACTTTTCTCTCGCGCTCTTGTACTCGGCATCGGTAAGGAGCTGCTTTTTCTCCAGCGGCGTGTTGCCGGGATCAATGACGATATAGCGTGCGAAATACAGCACGCGCTCGAGGAGTCTCGGGGACATATCGAGGAGCAGACCCATTCTCGAAGGAATGGCGCGGAAATACCAGATGTGCGATACCGGAGCGGCAAGTTCGATGTTGCCCATGCGCTCGCGGCGAACCTTCTTCGTCGTGACCTCAACGCCGCACTTTTCGCAGACCTTGCCCTTGAAGCGGACTCTCTTATACTTTCCGCAGAGGCACTCCCAGTCCTTCGTCGGGCCAAAGATACGCTCGCAGAACAGACCGTCGCGCTCGGCTTTCAGCGTGCGGTAGTTGATAGTCTCGGCTTTCGTGACTTCGCCGTGCGACCAGGAACGGATCATTTCGGGAGACGCCAGACCGATCTTGATAGAATTAAACGCATTCTTATCCATATATTTAATACCCTGTTCCGCCGGGGTCTCCGGCGGAGCGGCTCTTCCCTTCTTATAAATTATTCGTCGTCGTAGGAATCTTCTTCGTGCTCGTTATCGGCGAAATCCTCATCGAAGTCGTAATCGTCCTCGTCTTCGCCTTCCGCATCGTCCTCAAAATCTTCCTCACCGTCCGCAGGCTCGTCAAAGTCCGCGTCGCCCTCCGGCTTTTCGTCCGCATGGCGATCGACCTCGTCGAGGCTCGCAAATGCGGGCGTATCGTCCTCTCCGATCTCGGAGATGGCGATCTCTTCGCCGTTCTTATCCAGCACGGTGATGTCAAGGCAGAGTGCCTGAAGCTCTTTCACCAATACGCGGAAGGACTCGGGGATGCCGGGCTTCGGAATGTTCTGTCCCTTGACGATCGCCTCATAGGTTCTCGTACGACCGGTGACATCGTCCGACTTTACCGTCAGGATTTCCTGAAGGGTGTAAGCGGCGCCGTATGCCTCCAGTGCCCAGACCTCCATCTCGCCGAAACGCTGACCGCCGAACTGGGCTTTACCGCCGAGGGGCTGCTGCGTGACGAGGGAGTAGGGACCGATCGAACGGGCGTGAATCTTATCGTCGACCAGGTGGTGCAGCTTGAGGTAATACATGATACCTACGGTAACGGGGTTATCGAACGCGTCGCCCGTTCTGCCGTCGTACAGTGTGACTTTACCGTCAATGACCTTCAGAGTCTCGGTCTTCATGAGGTTGTGCAGCTTCTCGTCATCGTCGACGATCGCCTGATCGACACGCTGAAGATCGGGGGTGCCGTCCTCACGGAGCACTTCCATGAAGACTGCCTTACCGCGCACGCTCTCATCCGGACGAATGTCACGCGTGTACTTCGCGCGGCGGAGAAGCTCGAGGATGTCGGTCTCCTTCGCACCGTCGAAAACGGGGGTCATGATCTTGATGCCGAGCTTGCGGCACGCGATGCCGAGGTGAACCTCAAGCACCTGACCGATGTTCATTCGGGAAGGAACGCCCAGCGGGTTCAGAACGATGTCAAGGGGCGTACCGTCGGCAAGGAACGGCATATCCTCGGGAGGAAGAATTCTCGAGACAACGCCCTTGTTACCGTGGCGGCCCGCCATCTTATCGCCGACGGAGATCTTTCTCTTCTGGGCGATGTAGACATGCACGACTTTATTGACACCCGGCGCAAGATCGTCCGAGTTGCTTCTGTCATAGATCTTGACATCAACGACGATACCGTATTCGCCGTGACGCATACGGAGGGAGGAATCCTTCACCTCACGCGCCTTCTCACCGAAGATCGCGCGCAGAAGCCTCTCCTCGGGGGTCAGCTCGGTTTCGCCCTTCGGCGTGACCTTACCGACGAGGATATCGCCGGCACGCACCTCGGTACCGATACGAATGATACCGTCGGCGTCAAGGTCTTTCAGCGCGTCCTCACCGACATTCGGTACCTCGCGGGTGATCTCCTGCGAGCCGAGTTTGGTGTCTCTCGCCTCGATCGTGTACTCCTCGATGTGAATCGAAGTGTACATATCCTCGCGTACAAGGCGCTCATTCAGAAGGACGGCGTCCTCGTAGTTGTAACCTTCCCAGGTCATGAAGCCGATCAAAGCGTTCTTGCCGAGGGAGATCTCACCGTTCGAGGTCGCGGGTCCGTCGGCGATCACCTGCCCCGCCTCGACGCGGGCACCCTCGTTCACGATCGGGCGCTGGTTGACACAGGTGCCCTGGTTCGAGCGCTTGAACTTGATGAGGTGGTAGGTGTCTTTTCTGCCGGAATCGGTCAGGATCACGATCTCGGAGCCTGCGGCACGCTCAACGGTACCGCCCTCCTTCGCGACCACGACGGCGCCGGAGTCGACCGCCGCCTTATATTCCATACCGGTGGCAACGATGGCGGAGTCGGTCATCATCAGCGGCACTGCCTGCTTCTGCATGTTCGATCCCATCAGAGCACGGGTATTGTCATCGTTTTCAAGGAAGGGGATACAGCCGGCGGCAACCGAAACCGCCATCTGCGGGCAGGCGTCCATCAGGTCGACGCTCGTGGGCTCCACCTCGATGAATTCCGCCTTGCATCTCGCAATAACCTTCTTATTGATAAAGTAACCGTTCTCGTCGATATGCTCGTTCGCCTGAGCAACGACATTGTTGTCCTCTTCGTCCGCGGTGAGGTAGACAACCTCGTCGGTAACTCTTCCGGTCTTCTTGTCGACGATACGGAAGGGCGCCTTCAGGAAACCGTAGTCGCTGATCTTCGCATAAGACGCGAGGTAGGAGATCAGACCGATGTTAGGACCTTCGGGGGTCTCGACGGGGCAGATGCGACCGTAGTGCGTATAGTGAACATCTCGGACTTCAAAGGATGCACGGTCACGGGACAGACCGCCGGGGCCGAGAGCGGACAGACGCCGCTTATGCGTCAGCTCGGCAAGCGGGTTGTTCTGATCCATGAACTGGGAGAGAGGCGAAGAACCGAAGAACTCGCGGATCGCCGTGGCGACGGGGCGGGTGTTGATAAGGTTCTCGGGGCGCATGTCGTCGTTGTCGTGGACGGACATTCTCTCCTTGATATTCTTAT
>CALAFS010000202.1 GCA_937892405.1 uncultured Clostridia bacterium | reverse complement strand
TCCTTAAAAAACTTTTTCGTTAATTTGTTGCACTTCTATTGACAATGTAGCATTCTGAATTTACGAAGTTCTGAATTCATAATTCTTAATTCTTCATTCTGAATTCTGAATTATTTCCTGATCGGCAGTAACATTCTCGTCTTTGCCTTATATTCGGCGAAGCCTTCTTTTTTCGACTGTCTGCCGTCCGCCATCGGAATGCTGACGGCGAGGAAGAGGACGGTGTTGGCAACGGCGCCCGCGATGAGATACCACCTCTCCGGTGCGGCGACCACCACCGCGTGGGCGACGCCCCACCACATGAGAATCTCGCCGAGGTAGTTCGGGTGGCGGGAATATTTCCAGAGTCCGTGACGGATAAACGCGCCGTCACGGTGCTTCCGATAGCGGTGCATTTCGACATCGGCGATCCCCTGTATCAAAGTGGCGCCGAGAGAGAGGCAGAGGAAAGGAACGCTCAGCCAATGAAGGCAGAGTCCCTTGCGGATCGCATACACCGCCGGCAGAATACAACCGTAGACGACAAGAGTGGGCACCGTGTGAATCCCGATGAAGTTGATGAGGGGATAAAACGCCCCTGTCTTCTCCGCGAGCATGCGATAGCGCCAGTCCTCATGGGTCAGGTCGCCGAAGTTGTACGCCCAGTTCGCCGTCAGGCGGACAGCCCATATCCCGACGACCGCAAGAAGGGCGACGCCGAGTGTCCCGCTCCCCTCCCCGATGGCGAAGGCGGCGAGAATCACGGGCGGCTGTACGCTCCAATAGGGGTCATACACCGAGGCGTTGCCGAAAATGAGGCTGAACGCAAACACGGTCACCGTCGCCGTCATATCCGCGATCAGAAGCGAGAGCCAGAAGTCGAAGGTCAGGGCGCGATAGACGAGGACGCCCACCGTCCCCGCTACAAGATACACAAGCGCGACGGTGAGAAAGCTCGCCGCGCGGCTTTGTTTCCATTTTTCCATTCTGTCGGAGTCCTTTCGGAGGTTTTCTTTCATTGTAGCATAAACTAAGAGAATTTTCAATCCCCGTCTCCGAGGGAGTGCACGGAAAAAGAGCCTTCCCGCTCGGGAAGGCTCTTTCGTCGGGAGAATGACGACCTTATTTTTGCGCGGTGAGATCCTTTACCACCTCGCCGGCGATGATAAGACCGACGACGGGAGGGACGAAGGAGACACTGCCGGGGGTGGCGCGCTTTTTCGTCGGGTCGCCCTCCATCTGCGGTTTCTTCGGCACCTCTTCGGAATAGACCACCTTCAGATGGCGGATCCCCCGCTTGCGCAACTCGATCCGCATGACGCGGGCGAGGGGGCAGACCGCGGTCGCGGTGATGTCGGCGACGCGGAAGACGGTCGGGTCGAGCTTATTCCCCGCCCCCATCGCCGAGATGATCGGCGTGCCGCACCGCTTCGCCTCCGCGACGAGCGAGAGCTTCGCCGAGACGGTATCGACGGCGTCGATGATGTAATCGTATTCGGAAAAATCGAAGTCCCCCGCCGTCTCGGGAAGATAAAAGACAGGGTGCGTCGTCACCCGACATTCCGGACGGATCGAGAGGACGCGTGCCTTTGCCGCTTCCACCTTCGGCATACCGAGGGTGTCGCGCGTCGCAATGATCTGACGGTTCAGATTCGAGAGGGCGACGGTGTCGGAGTCGACGAGGTCGAGCGCGCCGATCCCCGCGCGGGCAAGCGCCTCGACGGCGTAGCCGCCGACACCGCCGACGCCGAAGACTGCAACGCGTGCGTTCCCGAGACGCTCAACTGCGCCATTCCCGAGGAGCATGCGTGTGCGGATCAGAGGATCTTCTTCGGGTGCCGGGGTTGATATTTTCTTGTTATTATCGTCCATTTTGCTATCTTATCTTTACAAATACGAGGTTTTCAGACTTGCGGATCGCCGTTTGCCTTTTTCTCGGCTTTCTGCTCTTTCTTTGCTTTTCTCCACGCGGCGAGGCGTTCGCGCAGGGCGGTCAGCTGCTCGTTATGCTTGCCCGACGACATGGTCGGGAAGGCGTCGAGGATACGGCGCGCCATGCGCTGGGCTTTTGTCGCGAGCTTCGTATACTGTTCTTCCACGGCAACGGTGCCGCGGTAGACATGCCCGCCGAGGCTGTCGCTGCCGCGGTGGAGTTCTTCCGCGATCTTATCGAGGGCACCGAGACGGCGGTTCAGTCCGATGACCGAGGCGACCGAGACGGCGAAGTCCACGAGGAGCACCGCGAAAAACACGATCTCAATGAGGAACACGATATGCTCTCCGATCAGGGCGTACAGCCCGTCAAAGAGAGGAAACAGGAGCTTGACCACGCCCATGCAGAGAAGTCCCCAGATCAGGGAGAAGCGCAGGCAGATATAGCCGCCGATGTTGAACTTCTTCCCTGAATAGTCCCACCACTTGGTATGAAAGAGCTTGTCCATCAGAAATCCCGTCACAAGCTCGATCGCGCTCGTGACAAGAACCGAGGCGAGAAAAAGCAGGATCCACTTGTCCCGCAGGGCGCCGAGCGCCGCGTAAATCACCGCGACGCCCGCACCGTAAATCGGGCAGACGGGACCGTTGCAGAAGCCGCGGTTGACAAACCGCCCGCTCTTCACCGCCGCGAACGCCACCTCGAGAATCCACCCGAGAAAGGCAAAAATCATGAAATAAAACAGAATCAGCGGAAGGGTCATGCGTCCCGCGTCCTCCTTTCCGGAAGTCTCCCGAGAATCAAAGCTCCACCGGTTTGTACGGCAGGAAAATCATCGCGTCGTCAAACTCGAAGGTGCGCGGATCGAGCGAATCGAACAGTCCGTAGTGCACGGGGATCGCATGCTTTGCCCCGATCTCGTAGGCAAAGTCGGCGGCATCGCCCGCGTTCA
>CALAFS010000201.1 GCA_937892405.1 uncultured Clostridia bacterium | reverse complement strand
AGTCGCAGCCCGGCTTGCAGTCGGGGGAGCCGCAGCCGTACTTTTCGCCGCGGTCGAAATAAATCTCGGAGCAGGGACCGCACGGACCCGAGCCGTGCTCCCAGAAGTTGTCCTCCTTGCCGAGTCTGACGATGTGCTCTTCGGGGATTCCGATGACATCGCGCCAGATGGCATATGCCTCGTCGTCGTCCTTATAGACCGACGGCCAGAGAAGATCCTTCGGAATCTCAAGGACGCCGTTCAGGAATTCCCATGCCCACGGAATCGCCTCTTTTTTGAAATAGTCGCCGAACGAGAAGTTGCCGAGCATTTCAAAATAGGTGCCGTGGCGTGCGGTGTGACCGACACGCTCGAGGTCGGGCGTGCGGATACATTTCTGACAGGTGCACACGCGGCGGCGCGGCGGCACCTCTTCACCGGTGAAGAACTTCTTCATCGGCGCCATGCCCGAGTTGATAAGGAGCAGGGATTTGTCGTGATTCGGGATCAGGGAAAAGCTCGGAAGACGCAGATGTCCCTTCGATTCAAAGAAGGAGAGATACTTTTCGCGCAGATCGTTGAGTGATGTCCATTCCATAAATTGTGAGCCTCCGGAAGGGTATGTTGCATAAAATATTTACTAATACTGTATTTTAGCACATTCGGGGAGGAAAAGTCAATAGCTTTTCGCCTCTCCCCGGGATTTTCTTCGCGGAGTGAATTCCCAAAGTAAATTCCACAGTGGAATTTGAGGTGGAATTTACTTTGGGAATTCACCATTTTCTTCGCGGCGGCGCCCTTTGTGTGAAAAACTCTTGCAAAATCCATGACTTTCGTGTATAATAAAAGAAAAACCGTCGCCGCCTCTTACCGTTGTCGGCGGGAATGGACTTCTTCGATGGAAAAACTTGAAAACACACTGCGGAAAGTGCGCGAGGACGAGACTCTGACAGAGGGACTTCGCGTCTTCGATATTTTCTCTGTTTGCGTCTCTTTGTACGCATTTATTTACATTATCGCCATGGCATGGCAAAAAGACGGGTGGCTCGCGCTGAAGGTTG
>CALAFS010000200.1 GCA_937892405.1 uncultured Clostridia bacterium | reverse complement strand
GATGTATCGTGGCGGTCATCAAGATCAACCGCTACGACTGGATCAAAAACCTCACTGTGAAAAATGCGTAAAAAACCGCCGCGCGGAAGATCGTCGTCTTCCGCGCGGCGGAAATTTTTATGCTTTCGGCGATTTTTATCACGCCACAAGGAAGAGCGACGCGAAGGTAAAGACAAGTCCGACGGCGCTCGACCATGTGATCTTTTCTCCGAAGAAGAAGACCGCCATGAGTGTCGCGGTCGCGAGACAGAGAAGGCTGTTCATCGGGAAGAGCACCACCGAGGCGACCGACTTCGTCGCGATGGTGAGGAAATAGGAAGCAAGGAAGAGACACACTGCCATAACGACGATGTACGGGAGAACCTTCTTCATCGGAAGAGGTGCATCGGGCTCCTTTCCCTTTCCTCTGTTCCGGAGGAGGTGCACCCCTTCCCAGACGATAAGGCACACCGCCGCGATCAAGAAGGTAAAGAGCTGGAAGCTCTCATTGCTCCCTTCGGGGTAACGATAGGTATAGAGCTTCTGCGCCACATTGACAAACCCCTGCGAGAAAAAGAGCAGAAGGAGCATGAAAAAGCCCTTCCATGTAAACTTTGCTTTGGTTTTGTTGTTATAAATCACAAGGAAAAAGACCGCGATAACGATCGCGACGATACCGAAGATCTGCTTCAGCGTGATGCTCTCATCGAAGAAGAAAAAGCCGAAGACCATCGGAACGATGAAGGCAGCAGTGTTGCACGCGGTGACGAGCATGTAGGCGTCCGAATGTGCCGCGAGCGTCCAGGAAATGACAAAGATCGCAGTCGACGCCCCCGAGAGAAGATCGACGAGGAACTCTGCCGAATCCGCGAAGAGGACGGACGGCATGCGGATAAGAAGCATGACAAGTCCCACGACAGAACAGATGACAAGACGGATCAGCTGCATACGCACACACGCCGAGGGGGTGTCTCCGTACGCACTGATTTTTTTGCCGCCGTACCCTTTGATTGTACTGCACAGGACGGAGAGAAACAAAAATAACATAAGCACCTCTGATTTTCGTTTTTCGACCACGGAAAAATGCGCCGTAAAACCCGGGGTGCCGAAAAATCCCCGTTTTTCCGCGATCACGAACCTAATGATACTCCTGTTTTCTCCTCTTTTCAATAGCGATTCTGTCCGCGGATTGATACGATCCGACCATTTTCCTTGACAAAGGCACGATCCCGTGATAAAATGAAAGAAGGAAATTTTTCTTTGCTGTGAGGTAGGACGCGTGGAAAGAATCTCGGATTTTTCCCCCGACGGACGAAAGATCGTATATTTCGCCGGCATGAAATACAAGCCGCAGGTGCTCCACTGCACGGTAAACGGCAGAAAAAACAGCACCTTCCTCTATATCCGCCACGGCATCTACGACTATACCTATGCGGGTGGCGGGATCCATGCCGAAGCGGGTGACATCGTCTATGTCCCGGCGGGCGGGCACTACACCTATGACATCCCCTCGGGGGAGGACACCTTCACCGTGCAGATGGAATTCGACATTTTCGACGCCGAGGATAAGATCGTCACCTTTTCGGCGCACCCGACTGTCGTCATGCGCGGCGCGACGCGGGAGACGGCGGCGCTCTTCGAGAGTGTCGTCGCGGCAATTCTCGGCGGCACCGACCGCCTTTACACCACAGGGAACTTCCTGCTTCTCCTCTCCGAGCTTGCGAAAAGGGAGAGCCACGCGACCGTCGCCGCGCCCTCCGAGAAGATTCAGACCGCGGTGGAATACCTGCGCTATCATTTTACCGAGCCGGTGAGCGTCGCCTATCTCGCGAAGCTCTGCTATCTGAGCGAGACGCACTTCCGCCGTCTCTTTGCCCACGGCATGGGCATGTCTGCCGTCAAATACAAAAACCGTCTTCTCACCGACGCGGCGAAAAAGCTCCTGCACACCGAGGATCGGAGCATCGGAGAGATCGCCGACGCGCTCGGCTATCCGAGCGTCTATGCGTTCAGCCAATCCTTCCGACGGGAGAGCGGGATGTCCCCGTCGGGGTACCGCGCATCGGTCGCCTGTCTCAAAAAATAACCGGCATTTTTCAAAAACATTAAAAAATCCCTTGACAAACCGGAAGCGGTGTGCTATACTCTTTGTATCAAAACAGAAAGAAAGGAGGATACGAACATGAATAACATCTTGAAAAACCGACCGATCCCCGCGTATGCCTCCCTTCGCGAACGACTTCGCTGATCCGTAACGAAATCTTGGGCATAGGCGCACGCCTGTGCCTTTTTTATTTTCGTTTTCACCGCAATATGTAACGCAAACTTTGCAATTTTTGATTTATGAAAAAAGTAATCGCCTATCTGAAGCCCTATAAAAAGCAACTGATCTTCATGTTTATCATTCATGCGCTCTCCACTTTTCTCTCCCTTCTGATGCCCTATCTGATGAGCGCCATCGTCTCGGAGGGAATCGCGAAGCAGGAGAGCGGAACCATCGTGCGTCTCTGCCTTCTCATGCTCGGCGTGGGCGCCGTCTCCTTCCTTTTCAGTCTTCTCACCGTGCGCATGAACGCGAAGGTGTCCTCCTCGTTCGGCAAATCCCTCTCCCGCGCAGTGTTCTCGAAAATCAATTCCCTTTCCTTTGAAGAATATTCGCGCGTGGGAACCTCGGGACTTCTGACCCGCTCGACCGATGATATTTTCTCGGTGGAGGATGCCGCCGGCGGACTTGTCGCGACGGTCGCGACGGTGCCGGTGCTCCTCGTCGGCGGGGTGATCCTCTCCTTCTCGGCAGACGCCGTACTCGCCCTGATCTTCCTCGCGGCGATCCCTCTCGTCCTGCTCCTCGCCCGCTTTGTCACCCGCCCGCTCGGGGACATGTGGGATAAGAGCGACCGCTATATTGATGTACAGAACCGCATCGTCAGAGAGCGCCTCTCGGGTCTGCGCGTGATCCGTGCCTTCGGCAAGGAAAAAACGGAGCATGCGCGGGCAAAGGACGCGACCGAGAACATGACCCGCTATATCATCCGCGCCAATGTGCGCGGCGGGTATCTTGACGACGCCGTCACCCTGATTCTGAACCTTGCGACCGTGCTGATTCTCATTGTCGGGGCGCGCCGTATGGAAACCTCGAGCGTCCTGCGGGCGGGCGATGTCATCGCCGTCATTCAGTATGTCGCCCTGATTATGAACGCGGTGCTGATGCTCTCCTGGACGATCGCGTGGCTGCCACACCTGCGGGTAAGCGTGCGACGGATCGGCGAGGTGCTCGACCTCCCGAGCGAAGAGAGCGCCGCATCGGAGCATGCAACCCTCTCGGGAGATCTCGTCCTCTCCGATGTGACCTTCTCCTACCCCGGCGGAGAGGCGCCCGTGCTCTCGGATATTTCCTTTTCGGTTCCGCGGGGAGAGGTCGTCGCCCTGATCGGCGGCACGGGGAGCGGCAAGAGCACGCTCGTCAAGCTTCTTCTCGATTTCTACACCCCCGAAGAAGGAAGCATCACCTTCGGCGGTACCGACTACCGCACCCTGCCCCGCGCCGCGGTGCGGAACAATTTCTCCGTCGCCCTGCAAAAGAGCATGATATTCGAGGGAAGCGTGCGGGACAATGTCAGAATGGGCAACGAAAAGGCGGATGACGAAGAAATTCTCCGCGCGCTCGACATTGCCGAGATGTCCCCCTTCCTCGCCATGCACGAGGAGGGGCTCGACTACCGTCTCGCCGGGGCGGGCACCAACATCAGCGGCGGACAGAAGCAGAGAATCAACATCGCCCGCGCCCTGACGAAGCCTGCCGAGGTCTATATTTTCGATGACAGCTTTTCGGCGCTCGACTATCTGACCGAGAGCCGCCTGCGGCAAAAGCTCAACCGTGCTCTCGAGGGAAAGACGCAGATCGTCGTCACCCAGCGCGCCGCGACCGCTATGCGGTGCGACCGCATTTTCGTCCTTGACGGCGGCAGGCTGGTCGGTGCCGGTCGGCATGAAGAATTGCTCGACAGCTGCACGGTTTATCGGGAGATCTACGACTCCCAGCTCGGCTCGAAAGATGCCGTCAAAGGAGGTGACGCCCGATGAAAACCAAAGAGAAAGAAAAGAAAATCGGCGTGCGCACCTCTTTCGCCGTCATTCGCCGGATTCTGAAGGACGCGAAGCCGATTCTTCCCTGGCTCGGGCTGGCGGTGCTCATTGATCTTGCCGCCGTCACGCTGACGATGCTCGGCCCCGACATGCTCGGGCGTCTCTCCGACATGCTCTACGAATACGAAAAGAGCGGCACGCCGATCGACCGCTCGCTCTTCCTCTCCGAGGCGGGAAAACTCGTCCTCTACTACATCGGCGCGGCGGCGCTCAGCGTCACGATGATGGTGCTGATGAACAATGTCGTTTCCCGCCATTATACCTGTCGGATCCGCACCGAGATGAGCGAAAAGATCGCGAGGATCCCCTGCTCCTACTTTGACAGGACGCCGAGCGGCGATGTCATCGCCCGCATGACGAACGATGTCTCCGTGATGGGTGGCTCGATTCACAACATTCTCGACATTCTCATCAACGGTGTGCTGAAGCTCGTCATGGTGACGGTCATCATTCTCGTGATGAATCCTCTGATGGCAGCGATCATTCTCGTCTTTGTTCCCTTCTCCCTGATTCTCTCCTCCCTGCTCGCCGCGAAGAGCGAAAAGCACTTCGACGACTACCGCGGCTCGCTCGGAAAAATTTATGCTCTGACCGAAGAGGACTTCACCGGCTTTGACACCGTGAAGGCATACAATCTCGAAGCCCTCCAACAGAAAAAGTACGACGCCCTGACCGAGGGTGCCGAGCGGCAATACGCCGACGGTATCCGTCTCTCGGGAAAAGTAGAGCCGACCGTCGCTCTTCTCAACGGTATCACCTATGTCGCGATCTGCCTTGTCGGCGGTCTTCTCGCCGTGGGCGGCACGGTCGGGGTCGGTGAGCTCGTCGCCTTCGTCCTGTATGCCAAGCTCTTCGCGGGTCCCCTCGAGAGCATCTCGAACGGACTCTCCATGATGCAGTCCACCGTAGCGGCGGCAAGGCGCGTGTATGAGTTCATCGACGAAGAGGAGATAGCAGAGCTTCCGCCCGCCCCGCTCCCCGAAGGGGACGGCGCCGTCGTCTTCGACGATGTCTCCTTCTCCTATACCGAAAAGCAGCCCCTGATCGAGCACCTTTCCGTTTCCGTGGCACCGGGACAGAAGGTCGCGATCGTCGGTCCGACCGGCGGCGGAAAGACGACCATCGTCAATCTCTTAATGCGCTTTTACGATCCGCAGAGCGGCAGGATTCTCGTCGACGGAAGAGACACAGGCACCATGAACCGACAGGATGTGCGCTCGGAGTTTTCCATGGTGCTCCAGGATACCTGGCTCTTCTCCGGCACGGTATATGAAAATATCGCCTACGGAAAAGAGGGCGCCACAAAAGAAGAGGTCATCGAGGCGGCAAAGCGCGCGCATGTCGACGACTTTGTAAAGACGCTCCCGAACGGCTATGACACCCTCATCAACGAGGAGACGAACAACATCTCCGCCGGTCAAAAGCAGCTTCTCACCATCGCCCGCGCCTACCTCTCCGGCAGGAAGATTCTGATCCTCGACGAGGCGACGAGCAATGTCGATACCCGCACGGAAATTCTGATTCAGAATACCATGGACGACCTGATGCGCGGCAAGACGAGCTTCGTTATTGCACACAGATTGTCAACCATTGTTGACGCAAACCTCATTCTTGTGATCGACAACGGGCATATCGTCGAATCGGGCACGCACGAGACACTCCTCAAAAAAGGCGGTCTGTATTCCGAAATTTATAACAGCCAGTATGCGCTGCTGAAGTAAAATCGCCGACAAAAGAGCTGTCGCAACCGGTCGTTGAAAACCTGTCTGCGACAGCTCTTTTCAGGGTGTGACCGTAATCATATCCTTGTGCCTGCTATCGACATTATGATGTCCGGTGCCCCGGCATCATACCGCTCGGACGCCGAGACGCGCCAAGGCATTCTTCCGTCATCGACAGCGCCTGCCGCACAATCATCTTCCGGGAATTCCGACAAGGGCTTTTGCCGACTCCTTCCCTTCGCAATACTGCCACGCCTCCCGCGTTTTGCATTTCATCGTAATCAATGTATCTTAAAAATGAAAACCGTACACGAATTTTCAGGGGCGCCCCGTTTTACGACACCACAATGAAATCCCATGCGGGAACGGTTTTGCCCTCGTATGTCAACGGGGCATCCGTAAAGTTCCCGACCAAGCGAACGCCGTCTTCATAGCGTGCGACCTCCAACCCGTTTTCGAGAATGTCATACCCCGCCATGTAGACAAGTTGCCGATCGGCAAACGGAGCATATTCCCGACAGGCAAATCGGATCTTTTCCACACTGTCGCGCAGCTCTTCCTCCTTTCCGCATACAAGATCGTTTTCACCCATCCAGTTCATTTCGCCGCCTGTGCGGAATTTGGAATAATAGTACATGCAAGGGCGTCCGCCGCGCAGATACATAGCCAGACGCTCCCGTGCACCCTTCAGCGGATAATTGACGGTGGGACTGGTCGGGTTGTACAGCAAAATCCCGTGGTAAGCTACTTCAAAAAACGGAATCAGCCGGTCAGCGAGCGGAATGACCTTTTTGCCGAAACCGTCGCCAAAGCACACATAAAGTGCATAGTCCAGATCTTTCAGAGCAAAGTCCATTGCCCCTTCTGAAGAAAAACCGCCGAACAATCCTCTTGTGTACGCCATGATCTTTTGGGCGTAAAGGATCCCGTCCGCCACATACGACACATGATCTTTGGCGTGACAATCATCCGGAACGACGATAGAAATGACATCGGTAAAATGCAGCCCGTTTTCCCCTACCGCTGCAACCGCGGGCAGGTCGCGCATGGTATTCTTCCATTGTTTTCTCATACAGACATGGTACGCATACCCTCCGCTATAATGCCCGTTCTGCAGATAATTGCCCTGTCTGTTCACCACCACATCATTCCAGTCAAAGGTATCGGCAATGGGATAGGCATCCAAGGTGTTGGTATGCGTGGAAATACGGTAACCGAGGGATTTGACATGCGCAATCGTTTCTCGGAGTCCCGAATCCCCGCCAAGGCGCGGATCGGCAGGAAATAACTGCGGGAACCTTCCGTCATGACCGCTGCGGTTCCAGCCGACCAACTGGAATTCCGCTCCCTCAATGCCCGCCGCCTTGCACCGGTCCGCAATCTCCCGCACTTTGGCGAAATCGCATGCGACAAACATATCCGGCTCATTTGCTTCCGTTTGCACAAGGACGGGAGAAGGCGAGGGTTTCCACCCCATACGAATTCGGATCAAGGGGTAACGGCGGGCATATTCCACGGCAGGCTTTTCGCACTTCTGCCGAAGGGGAACAATCTCTCCGCGTTCCAGACGCAGGCACCGTTCCGTCCGCGCCATTTGATTGTAGTCCCCCGTCTCGGGATCAAGAGGAATCAGTTCAATGCGAATATCGTCCCACACCGGCTCATGGCCGGTAAAATCATACAGCGCACAAATAGTATAAACGCCGTTTTCCGCTTTCAGTTCCAGCTGATAATGGTAATTACGCTCCAGCCGCACAAGGCAACTGTATTCTGCCCGCCTGATTCCATAGCAGGACATAATCGGACTCCGGTTGCGGTATTCCGCATCCTCCCGCGGAATAAAAAAAGTCTGGATATCCCCGGAACAGGTAATCTCACGCGGTGTGATGAAATACCCCTCTTCCCCAACCTTCGCGCGCCCAAGCGCCGGCAGAACGCGCAATGTTTTGGCGGTGACGAAGAACTCCTTCTTCAACTCCAGCCGAATCCCGTTACCAAGCGGAAGATAGGAAAACGGAAGATGCCTGCCGTCCTCCGTCTCGGCATAAAACAGATCGGCATACCGCTCGCAAAAAAGTTTTTCTCTATCCATAAACCGTCTCCTTTCGGAAATACAAAATTTAAGTCTCTGACTTGATAGTAGCAGAAAGATATGATATAATCTATTCTGAAAGCCAAGAAAAAAGTTTCAAAAACCAAGATCGGAGATTTTCATGAGAGCGGAACAGATGAATCCTTACCTCCGTGCCGCGATGATACAACCGGCAATCATGGAAGGGCGGTGTATGCGTATGGCATACGATAACCGTCTGTTTTATACGATGGACGGAAACGGTACTGTGATAACGGAACAGGGGGAAGAGGCGGTTACCCCGCACACCATTATGTTTTTTGCCCCCGGATACGGATACCATTTTCGTGGGAAGTTGCGGATGCTTGTTCTCAATTTTGACCTGACGCGAAAGGCGGACGACCAAAAAATGCCGCTCTGTCCGGATCCGGTTTCATCTTTTCTTCCTTCCCGTATCTTTGACGATACCAAAATCGAAACATTGCCACAGGCGATCCTGAAAAACAACGCGCTCTCCTTCCGCTCCGATCTGTTGGAGACGGTTCGCCTGTTTCACGAGGGCGGCAGCATGGCGGACGCCATGACCTCTGCCATCTTAAAGAAAACGATAGCGTCTTTTACATCGGCGTGCGAAGACCGGCATGCCGCCCCGAAAGTGCTTTGCGAAAATATACGCCGATATCTTCACATCTATATTCCGCAGATCAAGGGAAACGAAGATGTTGCCAGGCATTTCGGCTATCACCCGGTCTATCTCTCTCAACTATATCGGCAGATTACAGGGACGACCCTCTACCGCGCCATCCTGTCGGAGAGGGTACGCCTGGCGGAAAAGTGGTTGCTGTGCACCGATCAGAGCATCGATGAAATCGCCTTTGGCGTCGGCTTTCAGACGCGAAGCCATTTCTGCACATTTTTCAAACAGCAAACCGGACTGTCCCCCGCTCTGTACCGAAAAACGGCCATCCGCCCGATCAAAGACGACTAAGGGGGAGAAATAAACAAAGGGCAGGTGCAATTCAGGTTTTTGAAAAACCTGTTTGCGCCTGCCCTTTTTCTTTTCAGGGGTGATAATACATTTCCTCCGAAAGTTCGCTTCGATAACCGTCCCGTCCGCTCTCACAGAAAATCTTTTATTTTTCCCGCAAGGTAGAGAGGCAGGTTGGTGATTTCCCCATCCTTCCGATACCCGCGCATAGAAAGGCGGATCGCGGCATTCGGATGGTGCTCCGCAATATACCGTTTGAAGGAAGGGGCGGACTTATCTTCTCCGCCTTTCACTTCCACAGGAACAATTTCGCATCCGCTTTGAAGAAGAAAATCAATCTCTCCGTTTTTGCCTGCAAAATAGTGCGGCTCTACGGAGAAGAGTCCCCTGAACTGCTGTAACACATAATTTTCCGTCAGCGGTCCTTTTAACTGATAATCGCTCTTCAGAAGAAGCGCACCGTCATCCAACCCCGCCATATGTTTGAGAAGTCCCGTATCAAATACAAACAGCTTAAACTGATCCGTCCGATCAAAAGCCGAGAGCGGATACTCCGCCTTTGAAACATTATAGACGCGGTTCAGCATGCCGGCGGAAACCAACCATTCGATCGCCTCCTCAAAATCCCGCGCCCGTCCGCCCTCTCTGACGGCACCGTACATAAACTTTTCATTCGGCTTGGCAAGCTGTGAGACAATACTGCGGAAAACCATCAATAAGCGTCCTGCGTTGACCTTGCCGTTATGCTTGGAAAAATCATTTTCATAGATTTCAATCAACTCGCGCTGTATTCTCGAAATTCTCGCGGGGTCTCTGTATTTGATCCACGATGCCACACATTCCGGCATACCGCCGATAATCAGATAGTTTTTATACGCATCGGTCAGTCGGAGGTGGAAGATCTCCTCAATCGGTTGCCCCTTGACAATCGTCTCATAATACGCATATAAGGTCGGATCGGTTGCTTCGAGGAACTCGTCAAAAGTTAAAGGATAAATATCGAGAAGGTTCACTTTTCCGACCGGATAAGATTTCGGCTGGGCGAGAAGCGTTCCGAGAAGGCTCCCTGCGGCAACCACATGATACTCGTTTGCCTTTTCCCGAAAATATTTCAGTGCACCGAGCGCCGCCGGGCACTCCTGAATTTCATCCAGCAGAATCAGCGTTTTCCCGGGGTAAATTTTCTTCCCTGCAATCAGAGAGAGCAATTCAATGATACGCGTCGGATTTTTGTTTCCCTCAAAAACGGATTTTAGCTCTTCCTCTTCGTCAAAGTTAAAGGTCACAAAGTCTTCGTACGCCGTTCTTCCGAACTCTTTCATCAGCCATGTTTTCCCAACCTGTCTTGCGCCGCGAAGAATCATCGGCTTGCGCTCGGGATCGTTTTTCCATAAAAGCAATGAATCCAAAGCTCTTCGTTTCACTTTGCTCACCTCGTTTTTTCTTTAGTATAACACATTTTTCCGACTTTTACAAGAGAATTTCGCACATTTTTCCGATGTTTTTCTTGAGGTTTTGCACATTTTTCCGACTTTTTTACGGCGGGTCTGCACATTTTTCCGGATTTTTGCGTTCCAAGGCGGCGCGGGAGCAATACAAAGCGGCAAGAACTTAACGAAGAGTTTCCCCGCGCGTTTTGTTTTACGCGCCGATTTTTGAACCGATTTTACATCAAAAAGACGAGCGGTTCCATTGACAAACGAGGGGGAATATGCTACAATTTCCATAACGGCAGAGGCGGTTTCCCGTACGGGAACGACCTTGAAGAGCGACGGCGGGTGTGCCTGCTTTTGTTTTTCGCCGCATGCGAAATATGTATCATTTTTGTGCCGCTTCGGCGGCGGAACGGAGACTATCATGAATATCAAAGATTTATTTCCCGAAGGCGAAAAGCCGCTCGACCGTCTGCTCCCCGACGGAGGATTCGTCGGGATCTTCCGCACAATGGGCTTCATCGGCGACAGCCTCTCCTCGGGTGAGTTCGAGGCAACGACCGCGGAAGGAGCAAAAAGCTATCATGACATGTATGAGTATTCGTGGGGACAGTATGTCGCGCGGATCGCGGGGCTGACCGCGCGCAACTTCTCCCGCGGCGGCATGACCGCGAAGGAGATGGCGGAGAGCTATCACATTCCCTGCCGCCTCTATGACCGCTCCCTGCTCTGCCAGGGGTATGTCATGGCGCTCGGGGTCAACGATGTCTCGCAGATTCTCGCAGGGAACGGCGAGCTCGGCGATCTCTCGGACATCGACCCGAAAAACAGCGAAAACAACAAAAAGACCTTCATCGGCTATTACGCCGCGCTGATCCAGCGCGTGCGCGCACTGGCGCCCGACTGCGTGTTTTTCCTCATGACCATGCCACGCGGAGAGAATCCCGCGGAGGGACAGAGCGCCCCGCGTGCAGACGGTGCGGATCCCGCCGTCCTGCGGGCAAAGATGTATGACCGTATCCGCGAGCTTCTCTATGGGCTTGCCGACATGTTCCCGAATGTGTATGTCCTCGACTTCCGCACCTATGCGCCGGTATACGACGAAGAATTCCGCCGACTCTTCTATTACGGTCACATGAGCGAGTGCGGTTATCTTCTGACCGCGAAGATGGTCGTCTCCTATATCGACTACATCATCCGCCACAACATGAGAGCGTTCAAGCAAACCGCCCTCATCGGTCTGCCCTATCGTAACACGACGGACGCCGTGTAAATTCAGAATTCAGAATGAAGAATTAAGAATGGGCAAAAAGACTGTGCCCGGTAAAAATCTTTGCGCGGAATAGCAATTGTGTCGTTTCGCGCCCAACCCTGTTTATCACACGATAAAGCAATACCGCGCTGTTTGCTCTTTTCAAACGGCGCGGTATGTTTATTTTAGTTGTCAAAAAACACGATATTTCCGGTTTTGGCGGAGGTGTAGATGCCCTCAAGAATCTGAGTGACGACATACGCCTGCTCGGGGAGAGTGACGGGGTCTTTGTCCTCTCTGACGGCTTCGATCCAGAGGCGCTCCTCCATCTCGGCGGGGCTTTCACCCGCGTTGCCGTCAAAGAAGGCGGCGCCGCCGGCGGCGAAGCTCGGCTTTTCGGTATAGAGGGTATCGCGCTTGACGCCGTTGATCCGCAGACCGTCGATCATGTCGGCGCCTGCCTTGGTGCCAGAGATCGAGGTGACCGCCTCGCGGACTTCAAGCGTGTTGAGCGCCCACGCGGACTCGAGGAGGATCGTCGCGCCGTTCTCCATGACGACAAAGCCGAAAGCACTGTCCTCAACGGTGAACTTCTCGGGATCCCAGTGTCCCCACGCGTTGCCCTGATCGGTGTCTTTGTTCAGCTTATGGTAGGTCGTACCGACGCAGTACTTCGGACGATAGTTGTTCATTGTCCAGAGGGTCAGGTCGAGCGCGTGCGTGCCGATGTCGATCAGCGGACCGCCGCCCTGCTCGTATTCGTTCAGGAAGACGCCCCATGTCGGGACGGCGCGGCGGCGGATCGCCGTCGCCTTCGCAAAGTAAATGTCGCCGAAGGTGCCCGCTTCCGCTTCCGCCTTCAGGTAGCGGGCGTCGGCACGAAAACGGCTCTGATAACCGATCGTGAGCTTTTTCCCTGCGCGATCTCTCGCGTCGAGCATTTTCTTCGCCTCTTCGGAATTGATCGCCATGGGCTTTTCGCACATGACATGCTTTCCTGCCTCGAGGGCGTCGACGGTAAT
>CALAFS010000199.1 GCA_937892405.1 uncultured Clostridia bacterium | reverse complement strand
GTACTCCAACCGCGCCTTCTCCGTCCGCGGCACCCGCGGTATGTTCGAGGCGGCGCCCTATATGGTCTACCCCGACGGACAGAAAGAGTATTTCGATACGACGAAGATGATCCGCGAGCACCTCGGCAACGCCGCGGAATATGAAAAAGATTTCCTTCCTCCCGTCTGGAGAAGTGCCGACGAAAACGCCGCCACCCGTTCCCACGGGGGCATTGATGACATCGAATTCGAGGTGTTCTTCGACGCCCTGAGAGAAGGAAAGCCCATGCCGATTGATGTTTACGACGCCGCGTCGTGGATGTGTGTGACCGCCCTTTCGGAGGCGTCCATCGCAGCCGGCGGACTGGCACAGGCGATCCCCGATTTCACCGACGGCATGTGGACGAGAAGAGATCCTGTCGATGTCGTCCCTCTGAAGTAATAAAAGGCTGATTCGTCGCGCAGAATTGCCGATCGCACCCTTTGCCGTACCCTTGTACGGCTGGCGGGTGACGCTCGACGATTCTGCACCGACGACTGCGCCCTTTCAAGACGAATTTGTCACACAGACCGAAAGCAGAGAATTAAAACCATCAAAAAAACGGACGATCTCCGTGCCTTGTTGACAAGAGATCGTCCGTTTTTGTTTTATTCTTTCGGTTCGGCGGGGGCATCGGACTCTTTTTGTAACTGCTTTTCGAGCGCCGATTGCTTTGCGAGAATGGCGTTGACCTTATCGTAAAGATCTTCAATCATGATTTCGGTTTTCAGATTGACTTTATAATCGTTTTCGGCGCGGCGCCGATCCTTTTCTTCCTGACGGTTCTGACTCATCATAATCAGCGGTGCCTGAATGGCGGCAACACAGGAAAGGACGAGATTCAGGAGAATAAAGGGGTAGGGATCAAAAGCTCTTGCCGCGAGAATTGCATTGACAATCATCCAAACGATAAGCACGCCGGTGAAGGAGAAAATGAACGCCCAACTGCCGGCGAATTTCGCGATGCTGTCCGCCGCCCTTTGTCCGAGTGTGTATTTTTCTTTTTCTTTTTCAGGGCTGACCGAGACTTTACTGTCTGCCAAAAGATCGAGGATTTCTTTGTCCGTCATGTCGTGGCGGATATCTTTCAGGACTTCTTTTAAGAGTTTTCTGTTTTCTTTCATGGTGATCTCCTTCAATTTTTTATGATAAAAAGATGGGGCGACTTTCAGTTTTTCATAGGTGGCAGAGGGCGCAAAAAGAACTCCGCGCCGAGGCGTGCAAAAAGGAGAAGCGCTGTGCCGAGCAGGAGCTCTGTGTGCTTTGACGGATCATCGAGCGGGACGCCGAACTCATCGCGGATTTTGTCAATGCGGTATAAGATCGTGTTGCGATGTGTAAAAAGTGCGTCACAGGTCTTGTTTAACGAGTGACAGAAGCTCAGATAGTAGTAAAGCGTTTCGGAATACTGTGTCCCTTTCTTTTCGTCATGTTCGGACAGGCGGCGAAGTTCGGGGGAAATGAGATCGGTGCGCGATTCCGAATTTTTTAAGAGCAGAGGTACCCGCAGGTCTTTGACAAAGAGGACGCGCCCGCCCCGAAAATCGTCGGTCGAAATCATGGAAAGGGCATCGCGTGTTGCGGGATAAAGGAAGGAGAGATCGAAAAGATCGCGGATCGGTTCGGAAAGTATGACCCGCAGACCGAATTCTTCGGCAAGTTCCGAGAAGGTGTCGATGCTTTTGCCGTCATAGAGAAACAGAAAAACATCTCCGCGATAAAGGAAAGGGTGAGAGGCGGGGAAGCGTGCGCGCAGTTCTTCTTTCAGGTGGCGCTTTCCGATATACCGGCTCTTGTAAAAGGCAAGATCAATCAGCGCGAATGCCGAAGGGTGAAAATCCGAAAGATAAGTTTCCGCCGCCTGCAAGCGGAAATAGGCGGCAGAAGAGAAACCGCCGTCCAAAAGGTGCATCAGAATGTCTTCCGCCGTTTCAAAGGGCTTGTCTTGGCGGGAGGCTTCGATAAACAGCTGTTTTGCGAGAACCGCCTCCACCGTCCGGAAGGTCTCGTCCGGGGTGGCTTCGAGCCTGTCATCGGTATCGACGGCGATCAGGTAGCCGAGACGGACGCCCGTGCAGATGAGCGGGGCAAAGCGTCTGCGGTAAGGGCTGTCGTCCGGTTTGATAAAATCGGCATGTCCCGAGGAGAGTGCCGCACTTTTGCTGATGAGGGCACTTACCTCATAGGTGATTTCGCCGGCGGCGACGGCACCGTCAAAGAGCGGGTCGGAGAATCCGACAGGGCGATAATAAGAGATAACGCGGAAAGCATCGTCAATTAAGAGCAGGGGCGCGGCGAGAAGAGATCCCGCGTCCCGGGTCAATTGCCCCGAGTCGTCCGAGAGAAAAAACTCCCGCACCAAAGCTTCCGCGTCGCGTGGACGGTTCTCATTCATGAAAAAACCTCCGAAAGAGATGAACTTGTGCCGCCGGCACAAGGGAATCTGCATTTATTGTATCATAAGCTGATTGTTTTTTCAAGTCCCGGGAGTATAATAATAGATGAAAAAAGAAAAAGGAAGCGAATGACGGACAGGCTCCGTGAAGACCCGATCGTCCGAGAGGACGGGAGGGAGGAAGCGGAACGGGTTCTGCCTCCGCTGAAGTTTCTTTTGAAAATTCAGAATAATCAATGGAGGGATTCATTATGGTACCCAGTATTTTTGGTGAAAACATGTTGGACGATTTCTTCGGAGGCGATCTTTTCGGTGAGCATAATCCGCTCTACGGTAAGAACGCAAGAAACCTGATGAAGACCGATATTCGTGAAATGGACGACAGTTATGAAATTGCCGTCGATCTCCCCGGCTTCAAGAAGGACGAAATCAACCTCGATATCAAAAACGGTTATCTGACCGTCAGTGCCGAGAAGGGACTGGATAAGAAGGAAGAGGACAAGAAAGGACGCGTTCTCCGTCAGGAACGGTACGCAGGCGTCTGCTCGCGTAGTTTCTATGTCGGAAATGTGAAACCCGAGGAAGTCAAGGCAAAATATGATGCCGGCGTCTTGTCGGTCATCGTGCCGAAAGTCGATCAGAAGAAGCTTTCTTCGGGCAGCAAGATTGCCATCGAGTAATCCGAAAAAACAGAGAGTCCCGATGCCTTCATGGCATCGGGACTCTTTTTTGTCGTTTTTATTTTTTTCTCTCGATTCTGAGATTGCCGCTGTTTGTCTCGACGGTGATGTGGATTTTCCCGTCGCCACAGACATATTCGCCGTCGGTCAGTCTCGCATCGAATTCACCGGAGAACCGACCGCTCATCGAGTCGAGCGAAGCGGAGAAGCCCGCGTCCGCGGGGAGGGTAACAGTGACATCGCCGCTGGTGCTTTCCACTCGGATCTCGCGGAGGCTCTTGGTCGAGGGCGTCAGGCGGACACTGCCGCTTGTCGTATCTGCCGTGATGGTCTCAGCCTCGCCTTCAAAGCGCAGGGAGGCACTCGTGCTGTCCGCCGTCAGTGTTTTTGTGACAATACCGGTGAGCGTCATCGCGCCGCTCGTGCTGTCGAGCTTCAGCGTTTCGGTGCTCACATCGGAGACCGTCATGCCGCCGCTCGTGGTTTCAAGCTCCAGCGTTTCCGTACTCACACCGGAGATGGTCATACCGCCGCTCGTCGTGTCGGCGACAAGGGTGGTCGCACGGATGTTTTCAAGGCGGATCGTCCCGCTCGTCGTGGAGAAGACCGCCTTTTCGGCAGAGAGGGAAGAGAGCTTCAGCGGCGCGGATACCGCACTGACACTTGCCGAACGGAGGGAAAGACCTTCGGGAATTCTGACGGTCAGCGTCTTGCGCAGGGCAGGGGCACGCTTTCCGCTCGCCGCATAACGGACGAAAAGCGTTCCGTCCGAAACGCAGGTGTGCACCTGTTTTTCCGCCTCTTCAAGAGAGAAGGAAGAGGACTCTTCCACATGGATTTTTCCGTCCTCGGACGGGAGGATCTCGACTGCCCCGTCGATCCAGTCGATGTCAAGGGCGTGAAGATCGTCGGCAGAGAATTCTTTTCCCCTTGCCGTATAGTCGGCAGCATTGGCATAACGGTAGATTCCGCCGGTGGGGAAGGTGATGGGGCCGATCCCGGGCAGGAAGAGGAGGGCGATCAGAAGCCCGAGAATCAGTACCGAAACGACCGACCAAATGATAATTTTCGTGCGTCTCATTTGTCGTCCTCCTCGTTGTCAAAGCCGTCTTCGTTCTTTCCCGTGATGGCGTGCAGAAGATTTGATACCGCGATCCCGAGAATGAAGATCAGCCATGTAATATCCCACCGTCCCGTGGTAAAGCTGAGAATCAGATACAGCGCGACGACACCGATCCATACACTGCTTTTTAATGCCTGACTTTTTCTTCTCGGATTGCTCTTGAATACAAAGAAAGCGTACAGATTGTTGATCGCCGCCGCGAGGATAAAGATGATCCACGATATACCCCAGATCCCGGGGATAAGGAAGCTGATCAAAAAGTAAATGCAAACCGTAAGAGGCCACAGACAGGAAGAGAACGCCGCGCATTTTTTCTTTTCCCGTTTGTACTGCTTGTCATACATTTTCTCAAATTGTTTCTCATAAGCATAAGAATACTTTACATTTTCACCCTTCAGATCGGCAACGATGCCGGAAAGGTCGCCACCGGAGGAGATGGCGATCGCATACGCTTCTTCATCGTCCCGTCCCTCTCTTTTCAGATCGCGGTACTTGTCGGTGAGGTTCTGGAGAATCTCGCTTTTGATGTTTTCGGCGCGTTCGCTCTTCGGAACATCGCGAAAGACACCTTCTACATAACTCTTGATTTTTTCTTCCATGTCTAATACTCCTTTGTCAGTTTGTCAATGATATTTTTCGACAGCTCCCAGTCGCGTCTGAGTCCTTTGAGGACGGCGCGCCCCCTGTCGGTAATACGGTAGTACCGGCGCCTTGCCCCGGTGTTTTCCTCTCCCCAATACGAGGTGATCGACCCAGATTCTTCGAGTCGCTTGAAAGCGGTGTACAGCGTCGCTTCTTTCATCTCATACTCGCCGCCCGCGATTTCGCGCACGGTCTTATTGATCCGATAGCCGTAGCTGTCTCCCCGTTCCAGACAGGAAAGAATGATGGTGTCGGTATTTCCCCGGATCAGGTCTGATGTAATCGACATACGCTTACCTCCTTGCTATTCATATTATACTCCGAGATACCTCGCCTGTCAAGGTATTTCGAGAAAAAAGTTAAAAAATTTCAAATCCGACATTTTTCCGCCGTTCTGCGCGGGGAGGGGGAGCTTCAAATCATGGAGAATTCTCCTCTTCCGAAGCTGCAGTTTCTCTTACATGCCGGCGGCTGTTTTCACCGGCAAAACGCATTTCATACGCCGCGAAGAAAGATTCTGTCAACGGTTTTTCTGCTCCTCTGTGCATTTCACCCACCAAAGATACCGACAACAGAGAAAAACTCTTGTCTTTACCGATTTCAAAGAAAAAAGGCACTTGCTTTGGCAAGTGCCTTTTTTTCTGGTGCCGCCGGTCGGACTCGAACCGACATGAGGTTGCCCCCGACAGATTTTGAGTCTGTTGCGTCTGCCAATTTCGCCACGGCGGCAGGGCGATGGGTGAAGACTGTTCAAGTATAGCATACTTTCCCCGAAAAATCAATATCTTTTTTCAAAAAACAGAAAAAAAGGATTGTATTTGCGCGCGTTTTATAGTATAATGGAAAAGAAAAAAGCGAGGAGGTGAGCGGCGTGCCGACAGAGGAAACCGTCTTTTCGGCGGACAAGGTGACGACAGAAAATCTCGCCGCCCTGCATCGACGCGCGCATATGACATCGGACGCGCGCATAGCGGAACTCTCCTTTCTCGCGGGACGCACGACGAACCGCGCACTTGAGCTTCTCGGCGACGGCATGGATCTTTACGAGATTCTTTCCCTCATTCCGGAGGGGATTCCGCTCTCCGACGAGGGGGCGGCGGGCGTCGGACGGGCAGGGGCGCGTGCCGCGTATGAGATGGCGTATGACCGCGCCGTGTTCACCGATCTCTGCCTCGAAAAGCTCGCGGAACGGGGGATCTCTCCGACCGAATCGGACTTTCTCCCGACAGGGAACCCGCCCGAGACTTTCACCTATGTGAGGAACGCATATGCCGACGAGGCATACGATGTCTTTTCCACCGAATTTTCCGACCCGAGGGTAAAATATTCCCACACCTTCGCCGAGGCGGTGAAGAGCGTACTCGACGGGGAGTGCGGCTATTGTCTCCTTCCGCTTGCGGAGAAGGGTGGCGTCCGCCTTTCCTCCGTGACGGATCTGCTCGCCAAAAACGATCTGAAGATCGCGTCGGTCACCCCCGTCTTCGGCTTTTCCGGAGACGCGGAGCTGTGGTATGCGCTCGTGTCGCGCACCTTCCGCGTGCCGAAAGTAGCGGGTGAGGACGACCGCTATCTCGAGATCCGCTGTTCGGAAGAAGGGGAGGGCACTCTCGCCGATCTTCTCACTGCGGCAAGAGTCTTCGGCGCTACGCTCTACCGCGTGCATACCGTGACACGCCGCATGTCCGGCGAGGACGGGTTCTATTATACCGTCGTCTTCCGCACGGAGGGGAAGAGCTTCGCCGGGCTTCTCGCTTATCTCACCATGTATACCGAGACCTATGTGCCTGTCGGTATTTATAAAAATCTCGAATAAAGACGCTGTCCTGTCCCGGACACCGGCAGCTTTTCAAAAATACAAAGAACGCCGCAAAAACGGCAAAGGAAAGGAATCCTATGAAAAAGCACATTGAGTACAAAACCCACGGCACCTGCTCCCGCATGATTACCGTCGACATCGAGGACGGCGTTATCACCGATTGCGCTTTTCTCGGCGGTTGCCCCGGCAATACGGTCGGCGTCGCCAGCCTTGTCAAGGGCATGCGTGTCGAGGACGCGATCGCGCGCCTCTCGGGAATCCGCTGCGGATCAAAGAATACTTCCTGCCCGGATCAGCTGGCAAATGCGCTGAAATCCGCACTGGAAGAAGCATAATGCCATCATTTATTTACAAATCATAATTAAAATACGGAAAGGGGAAACGGTATGTATCAGAAGGAATATGAGCGTTGGCTTGCGTCCGACGCGCTGACGAAAGAAGAAAAGGCAGAACTTGTCGCGATCGCGGGGGACGAGGAGGCGAAGGCGCTTCGTTTTTCGGCACCCATGGATTTCGGGACGGCAGGGCTTCGTTCCACGATGTATATGGGCATCGGGTGCATGAACCGCTTCACCGTCGCACAGACGACCCGCGGCATTGCCGCCCTGATCCGTGAGGCGCACGGCGAGAGCCGCGGCGCCGCCATCGCCTATGACTCGCGCAACCATTCCGAAGAGTTCGCGAAGGTCGCGGCATGCGTCCTCGCCGCCGCGGGCATCCGCGTTGCCATCTTCGACAGCCTGCGTCCGACGCCCGAGCTGTCCTTTGCCGTGCGTGCGCTTCACGCCGTCGCCGGCATCAACATCACCGCCTCCCATAACCCGAAGGAATATAACGGCTATAAAGCCTATTGGGAAGACGGCGCGCAGATCGGTCCCGAGCAGGCGAAGGTCGTCTCCGCCGAACGGCAGAAGTTCGATGTTCTCGATCTTTCGGGCATCGCCGACTTCGACGAGGCGGTGAAGGACGGGCGCATTACCGTCCTCGGCTCCGACTTTGACGAAACCTATCTTTCCGCCGTGCTCGCCACCGCGATTGACGAAGATGCCGTGCGCGAGGTCGCCGATGAGCTGAAGGTCGTCTATACCCCTCTCCACGGCGCGGGCTATCGCCTTGTGCCCGAGGTCTTCCGGAGAAGAGGACTCCGCCACCTTTATACGGTGGACGCGCAGATGATCCCCGACGGCAACTTCCCGACGGTGAAAAAACCGAATCCCGAGTACGCCGCCGTCTTCACCCTCGGCATTGAGATCGCCGACCGCGTCGGCTCCGACCTGATCGTCGCGACCGACCCCGACTCCGACCGCGTCGGCGTCATGATCCGCGGAAAAGACGGGAAGTTTGTTACCGTGACGGGTAACCAGATGGGCGCTCTCCTCCTTGATTATGCGATCCGCCGCCGCAGAGAGCTCGGCAAACTGCCGAAGGACGCCTATTGCGTCAAGAGCATCGTCTCCACCGACATGGCGTATAAGATCGCGTCGGCAAACGGCGTGAAACTCCATGATGTCCTCACCGGCTTCAAGTTTATCGGCGAGGTTATCAAGAATTATGAAAAGACGGGGAACGCCGACGGCTTCCTCCTCGGCTTCGAGGAGAGCTACGGCTATCTTCTCGGCTCCTACGCGAGAGATAAGGACGCGGTCGAGGCGTCTATGATGATCCTCGAGATGACCGCGTACTACAAAAAGCGCGGCATGACCCTCGCCGACGCCCTCGCCGAGCTTTATAAGACCTACGGTCTCTATATGGAAGAGATGATCGACATCTATATGGAAGGTCTTGACGGCATCGAGCGTCGCCGCACCGTGATGGCGAACCTCACGGACTGCCCGCCGGAGGCGTTCGGCGGCGTGAAAGTCGTGAAGATCGGCAACTACAAGAAGGGGACGATCACCGACCTCCGTACGGGGGAGAGCGAAGCGACCGGCATGCCCTCGTCCGAGGTGCTCTATTATACGCTTGAAAACGACGACAAGATCGTCGTCCGCCCCTCCGGCACCGAACCGAAAATCAAAATCTACCTCCTCGCGCACGGCGAAGATAAGGCATCTCTCAAAGCAAAGATTGCCGCCTATGCCGCCGATGCCAAAGCAAAAATGGGAGTTTAAGCCCGAAAGGACACCGAAATCGTGACGGATAAGCAAAAACATACAAGGAACTTTTCTATCATCGCGCACATCGACCATGGAAAATCCACCCTCGCCGACCGGATTCTCGAGAAGACGAGAACCGTCGCCACCCGGGACATGGAAGAGCAGCTGCTCGATAACATGGATCTCGAAAGAGAGCGCGGCATCACCATCAAGGCGCGCGCCGTCAAGCTCCGCTATACCGCGAAGAACGGGGAGGATTATGAATTTAATCTGATCGACACCCCGGGTCATGTCGACTTCGGCTATGAGGTCTCCCGCTCGCTTCAGGCGTGCGAGGGCGCGCTCCTCGTCGTGGACGCGACACAGGGCGTCGAGGCACAGACATTGGCGAACGCCTATCTCGCGATCGACAACAACATCGAGATCCTCCCGGTCATCAATAAGATCGACCTCGCCTCCGCCGATGTGGAGAACACAAGACGGGAGATTGAGGACATCATCGGTATCCCCGCAGAGGATTGCCCCGCCGTCTCGGCGAAGGCGGGTATCAATATCGAAGATGTGCTCGAGAAGATCGTCACCGACATTCCCGCACCGAAGGGCGATGTCGACGCGCCTCTCAAATGCCTGATCTTCGACTCCCGCTATGACCCCTATCTCGGCGTCGTGGTCTATATCCGCGTCGTCGACGGTTCGGTGAAGGCGGGGGACAGAATCCGCCTGATGTCGACGGGCGCCGTCTTCGATGTCTTCGAGGTCGGGAGCATGCTCCCCTTCGGACTTCAGAAGGAGGAGATCCTCACCGCCGGCGATGTCGGCTATATCACCGCGAGTATCAAGACGGTCGGGGACACCCGCGTCGGCGATACCGTGACACTGGCGGAAGGGGGCGCAGAGGAGCCTCTGCCCGGCTTCCGTGAGGTGCACCCGATGGTCTATTCGGGGATCTATCCCGCCGACGGCGCCCGCTACGGCGATCTGCGCGACGCGCTCGAGAAATTACAGCTCAATGACGCCGCACTGGTGTATGAGCCGGAGACCTCGGTTGCCCTCGGCTTCGGTTTCCGTTGCGGCTTCCTCGGACTTCTGCATATGGAGATCATCGAGGAGCGGCTGGAGAGGGAATTCAACCTCGACCTCATCACGACCGCCCCCTCGGTCATTTATAAGGTCGAGCTTCGCTCGGGCGAAATGCTCACCATCGACAATCCCTCGAAATTTCCCGATCCCGACTCGATCAAGACTGCCTATGAGCCGATCATGAAGGCGACGGTCATCACACCGAGCGCCTATATCGGCGGTATTATGGATCTCTGTCAGGAGCGCCGCGGCGCCTTCGTCGATATGAAGTATATCGACACCGACCGTGCGGAGCTGCACTATGAGCTGCCCCTCAATGAGATCATCTATGACTTCTTCGACGCCTTGAAGAGTCGCTCGAAGGGCTATGCCTCCCTCGATTATGAACTGAAGGAGTACCGCCCGTCGAAGCTCGTCAAGCTCGACTTCCTCCTGAACGGGGAACAGGTCGACGCCCTGTCCTTTATCGTCTTTGAAGAGCGCGCCTACGGCAGAGCGCGTAAGATCGCGGAAAAGCTGAAAGAGAACATTCCGCGCCAGCTCTTTGAAATTCCGATTCAGGCATCCATCGGCTCGAAGATCATCGCCCGCGAGACGGTGAAAGCCATGCGGAAAGATGTCCTTGCCAAGTGCTACGGCGGTGACATCACAAGAAAGAAGAAACTGCTCGAAAAGCAGAAGGAAGGAAAGAAGAAGATGCGTAAACTCGGCAGTGTCGAGGTAACGCCCGAAGCCTTTATGGCGGTTCTGAAACTGGACGATGAATCCTGATACCCTCGGACTCTATGTCCATATTCCTTTTTGCAAAAAGAAGTGCAACTATTGCGATTTCTGTTCTTTTGCGGGACTTGACGCCGCGGCGCGCGCAGGGTATCTCCGCGCGCTCGCAGAGGAGATTTCCTCCTACGGCGGAGAAGAGCACCCGCCCGTCGACACTGTCTTTCTCGGCGGCGGGACACCCTCTCTTCTGACACCCGTTGAGATCACCGACCTGTTTGCCGCCCTGCGGAAGACCTTTCGCATTCTTCCGGACGCCGAGATCACCGCGGAGGCGAACCCCGGCACCCTCGATCGGGAGAAGGTCGACGCGTTCCGCCGTGCGGGGGTGAACCGTCTCAGCATCGGACTTCAGTCGGTTCATGAGAGCGAGCTTCGCACCCTCGGGAGAATCCATTCCTACGGGGAATTCCTTGACGCCTATCGCCTCGCGAAGGCGGGCGGAATCGAAAATATCGGGGTCGACCTCATGTATGCCTTCCCAGGGCAGACGCCCGCCTCTTTTCATGAGACGCTGGACGCCGTCACGGCGCTCGCCCCCTCGCATATCTCCGCCTACGGGCTGATCGTGGAGGACGGTACCCCCTTCGGTGAGAGAAGGGAAACGCTTATCCTTCCCGACGAGGACGAAGAGCTCGCCATGTACGACGACGCCTGCCGCACCCTTGCCGCGGCGGGGTATCGGCATTACGAAGTGTCGAATTATGCCCTGCCGGGGCGCGAGTGCCGGCATAATCTGCGCTATTGGCATGAGGAAGAATATATCGGCTTCGGCGTGGCGGCACACTCCTATTATCGCGGCGTGAGATTTGCGAATTCTCGTGATCTTTCTGCATATTCCGAAGGAAAATGCAAACAATACCGTACAAAAGAATTGATTGATAAAGCAAACGAAGCCGAAGAGTATACCATGCTCGCCCTCCGCACATCGGAAGGGGTCGACCTTTCTCTTTATGAAAAACGCTTTTCGGCGCCCTTTCTCAAGGGGCGGGAGGAGAGCATCCGCCGCTTTGTCGCGGCGGGACTTGCGCGTCTTACCGACACGCATTTTGCCCTGACCGAGCGCGGCTTCTATGTCGGGAACACACTTACGGCAGAACTTTTATAACCTTTTGTAAATTCATCAAAAAGCCCTTGACATTCGCTCCGTCATCGGCTACAATAAAAGTACAAACAACTAAGGGAGAATACCGAAATGCAGGACAATCTTGAAAATGAAAATGTAAACGCTCCGGAAGAGAGCGACGAGGCACCCGTTTTCACCCTCACCGACGAGGAGACCGGGGAAGAGCGCGACTTCGTTCTTCTTGCCGAGGGCACGATCGACGATAAGCTCTATTATGCGCTTGCCGATGCGGAAGACGAGGAGAGCGAAGAGTATGTGATCCTCCGCGTCACCGAGGACGGCGAGGACATTCTGCTCGAGAGCGTCGATGACGACGACGAGTTTGAGCGCGCCGAGGATTACTTCAACGACCTCTTCTTCAGCGAAGTCGATTACGACGAATAATTAAGAAAACATAACCTGCGTGGTGCGTGATATTGTGATATTTGGACCTACGCTTATGAAAAGGGAATCCGGACTTCCGTCTCGGGTATGCAGGTCTCCCGCCCGGGGCTGTCTTTGTACCCCCCGTCAGCGGATGTTGAAAGCGCAATGTTACGGAGAGGATACCCACCTGTACGAACAGGGTTAAAAGTTTGCTTTACACGGCCATGCGGGGATGAAAAAAGGCACTTTCGCGAGAAAGTGCCTTTTTTCATCGCTCCGAATTCCTTGTGAGCAAGGAATTCGGAGCATTTCACTCCAATGTAGGGGTCGGCGCCCCCGACGACCCGTTACGCCGCGCCTACCGCAAACGCTCCTTCGAGGTAATTCCGCTTCGGCACCTTGTAGGGGTCGGCGCCCCCGACGACCCGCCACGCCTTGCCTTTCGCTTGCTCTCTCTCGCGCCGTTTTCGCCCGCTCCCATCGTAGGGCGACCATCGGTCACGTTTCGGTAATTTCGAGTTTATCAAGGTATGCTTTGAT
>CALAFS010000198.1 GCA_937892405.1 uncultured Clostridia bacterium | reverse complement strand
CATGTGCCGCGGCGGAGGAGGAAGATGCCGGGGAGGAATTTAATGCTTGGAACTCTTCCGTCATATAGCCCTCCGCCACGCGTAAAAAGAAGCGGCAGGACTCTTTCGCTATGGTATCAGGGATACTGTCTTTTATTCACGCCTTCTTATTTTATATTATTGACTTTTTTTGAAAATATGATATAATTCTACTTAGAGTAGAGTCTGTATTTTATGAAAATCATTTTTTTATTTTTTGTGTAGACGATAAGTAGGTTTACTTCTCCCGATAATTTTGATAAAATACTTTCAGAAAAAGTATGGAGGTTTCAATATGAGCGAACATAGTCTCGGCAAAACAATCGCAGCCTTGCGAAAAGCGAATGGGTGGACGCAGGTAGAACTTGCGGAAAAGCTCAATGTAAGTGATAAAGCCGTAAGTAAATGGGAAAGCGAGTCGGGTTACCCCGAGATATCTCAACTTCCGGCAATGGCGACCCTCTTTCATGTAAGTTTAGACTATCTTATGACAGGCAAGACACCCGAAAAAGAAGTTATTACAATATCAAAAGCAGAGCTTTGTGCCAAGAACGATGATGTCTCCATGTCCCACGAGGTTGTAGATTTGCCGCGGGACGAAAACAATAATAATATCGTGGATTATATATTAAAATATAAATCCTCTGTTGATAGAAACCGATTATATAACATTCTCGATCGTTAAACCCCAAAACTCCAGCCCCCGTTTCGGAACACACAATGTGATATAAACAATAAAATTTCATCGGAAAGCAGTAGTGAATTTTATGTCTACCATACAATTTAACTCCGATATTGCCGAAGGAAATAATGAGGTGCGTATTGCATTCTATGCAAACCTCGGATTCTTCATCGAAACGGTTCAAGTATTGGAATATAATTTGCACAAATTATATTCTTATCATTTGGCGGTAACCGAAATTGAAGAAAAAGGCGTTACGAAACAAAACATCATTGATATTTGCAAAAAGCATGACAATTCATACAAAAAAACATATACCAAAAAATGGACACTCGGGCAAATGAAAGATAAGCTTGCCGAGTTGAATGTCCTGCAGAACGATGTTATTGCCGCTTTCAAAGATATCAATGATTACAGGAATTTAATCGTACATAAGCTTTTTCAAAATAATTTGGTTTGCCACGAATTCAGCAATGCGGAAAATGTGGCAAAATATATGCAAGAAAAATTGTTGCCGATGACAAACATCGTCGTTGAATGCAGCAGAATGGTTGCCAAAATTATAACAGCATACAGTGATGATTTGCATGCCTACAAACGACAATTTGGTATTCCGTATGAAGGCGCTTAATCATTACCAGACTTTCTAAGCAATATCGCGTCTAAAATCGTCTTTTATAATACCATCAAAAAAGCAAAAAGCAGGGGTTCCGTGCGGAATCCATGCTTTTTGTTATGTTTTATTTACTTATTGTTCGTTTTACTGATTCAGAAGCGAATCAAGTTCTTCGGGAGACTCTTCTTTTGCGACGAGCTGATTTGCCCATGTGCCGCGGCGGAGGAGGAAGATGCCGGGGAGGAATTTGATGCTTTCAACCGCCTGACAGGCGAGGAAGAGCCAGCGGATATCCATGCCGGTGAGGTGGGTCAAAAGGAAGGAAACCGGGAGGACGACGCCCCACATATACACGCTGTCGAAGAGGACGGTAATCATCACCTGTCCGCCTGAGCGGAGGGTGAAATAGGCGGCGTTCGAGAACGCGTTGAAGGGCATGAGAACACCCGAAATCAGAATCATGTAGGTAGCGATTTCCTGCGCGGTTTCGGTCGTGTTATAGAGCATCGGGAAAAGGAAAGCGAAGGCGACAAGGACGATCGCCATACCGAGAGCACAAAGGACCGAGAACGCGACCATCTTGCGGTCGGTGTCCTTCGCCTCCTCGATCTTCCCCGCGCCGAGCTGATTGCCGACGATGATGGCGATCGCGGTACCAAGAGACATGTAGATGACCGAGAAAAGGTTGATCAGCGTCGCGTCGATGTTCTGCGCGGCGACGGCATCCAGTCCGCGGGTGGAATAGCACTGATTGCGCATCGTGACGGCGAGCGCCCAGAAGAACTCATTGAGCATCAGGGGCATGCCCTTGAGGGCGATCTGCCCCGCGAGGCGGGAGGGGATCTTCAGCGTGCGGAAGGCGCCGTCGGCGAACTCGCACTTCTGCTTATGCGTATGCGCATAAATCGCGAGGACGGCAAGCTCGACAAAGCGGGAGATCACCGTAGCGATCGCCGCGCCCTTTACCCCGAGGGCGGGTGCGCCGAAGGTACCGAAGATCAGGATCGTATTGAAGATGAAGTTGACGACGACGGCGATGATACTCGCGATCATGGGCATCATGTTTTCACCCGTCTCGCGCATGGTGGACGCATAGACCTGCGTCAGGGCGAACGGGATCAGACCGATCAGCATGACGGCGAGATACTCTTTTCCGAACGAGAGTGTCAGAGCGAGGTCGCCCTCCGCACTTCCCTCATGGAGGAAAATGCCGATCAGCGCGTCACCCGCGAGCAGAAAGACGAAGATACCGAGGACGCCGATCAGAAGATTGACAAGGAACTTGAAGCGGAAGGTATCTCTGACGCCCTCCTTGTTCCCGAGCCCGTAATACTGCGCGGTGAAAATGCCGGCGGCGCTCACCGCACCGAAGACCAAAAGGTTGAAGATAAAGGTGAACTGGTTGACGATGGAAACGCCCGACATCTGCTCGGTGCCGAGGGAGCCGACCATGATGTTATCGAGCATGTTGACAAGGTTGGTGACGCCGTTCTGCACCATGATGGGCACGGCGACGGTCAGAACCATGCGATAAAAGGCACGGTCGCCGAAATACTTTCTGAGTTTCATATCCATTCTCCAAAATATACGATGGTTTCGTAAGAAGCACCCGCGCGAAGCGCGAGCAAGGACTATTCTATCACAAAGCGCGTGCTTTTGCAAGAGGGTTTTGCAAAACTTGTCGGATTCCGTAAAAAGCCCCCGATAAAAGCCGCTTCCCTCTCCTTTCGTTGATTCCTTGACGGATTTATTCTCTTTTTTTCTGTGAATTTTCACTTTATTCACTATTTTCAATTTGTTCACTTGACAAAAGTGAAAATTTCCAAAATGCGAAAATCCCTTGTGCAATCGGGCAAACTATGTTACAATAGCCTTATCACAAAGAAAGCACCCGGAATGTTATGAAACTCTTCACCAAAGACCGCGATTTTTATAAATCGCTGATTGCCCTCTCCATCCCCATCGCGCTCCAGAACCTCATAACCTTCGCCGTCGGTCTGCTCGACAATCTGATGATCGGCGCGCTCGGTGACGCGGCGGTCTCCGGCGTCTATATGGGGACGCAGATTCAGACGCTCCTCCAGGTATTCAGCGGCGGAATCGAGGGCGCGATCCTCATTCTGGCGGCGCAGTACTGGGGAAAGCGGGACACCGAAGCCATACGGAAGATCGTCTCGATCGGCATGAAATTCTCCCTCGGGTTCGGCGCGGTACTCACCGCTGTGTGCGCGCTCTTCCCTACCTTCGTGATTTCCCTTTTCACCAAAGACGAAAGCGTCATCGAAAGCGGTGCCGAATATCTCGGCGTCCTCTGCTTCTCCTTTTTGTTCTTCTGTCTGACGCAGGCGCTCATCGCCGCCATGCGGAGCGTGGAGACGGCGCGGGTCGGGCTGTATGTCTCCCTCGTCTCTCTCGTGATCAACGGCGCGCTCAACTATATTCTGATCTTCGGAAAGTTCGGTGCACCTGCCCTCGGGATCCGCGGCGCCGCCATCGCGACGCTGGTCGCGCGGGTGGCGGAGAGTATCATCATCGTACTTTTTGTCCTTTGCTTTGATAAAAAGCTGCGCTTCCGCTTCTCCGATCTCTTCCGCCACGACGGCGCACTTCTCCGCGACTTCGTGAAATACGGCACGCCGATCGTCGCGGGTCAGCTCGTATGGGCGGTCAACATGATGGCGGGTGCCGCCATCATGGGGCGTCTGACGAAAGAGGTCGTCACCGGCATCAGCATGACGAACGCCTTAAACAACCTTGCCTATGTCGTGATGAACGGCATGGCGGGCGCGGTCGGCATCATCACCGGCAAGACCATCGGCGAAGGCAAGGAAGAAAAGATGAAGGAATACGCCGTCACGGTGCAGGTCCTCTTCCTCGCGCTCGGGATTCTGACCGGCGGCGTGCTCTTTCTCCTGCGCGACCCGTTCATCTCCCTCTACAATGTCACGCCCGAGGCGGCGGAATACGCAAGGCAGTTTATTACCGTTCTTTGCGTCACGGTGGTCGGCACCTGCTATCAGTGTGCCTGCCTCTTCGGACTGGTAAAGAGCGGCGGGGACATCGCCTTC